>NZ_RZTG01000026.1:0-51274 GCF_003997175.1 Mesorhizobium sp. Primo-A | reverse complement strand
CTCCGCCTCTCGGAGCCGTGCCGACGAGGATGAGCTTGCGCACCAGCCGTCCGTGCTCGGCAGCGATCTGCTGGGCGACGCAGCCGCCGAGGGAAAAGCCAAGAAGGTCGACTTCGGAGAGGCCGAGCAGTTTGATAAAGGCGACCGCGTCTCGGGCCATCGCTTCGATATTGTCCGGCGTTTGTCCTGTCGAGCGGCCGACCCCGGCGTTGTCGAAAGCGATCACCGGTCGATCGGCGGCCAAGACATTCACGACGGCGGGGTCCCAGGCGTCGATGTTGCCCGAGAAATGCTGCAGGAGAACCAGCGCCGTTCCGGTCGATGGGCCGAGGCGGCGATAGGCGAAGCGGATTCCGCTGCCTTCGATGTAAAGGGTGGGTGCCGTTTCGAGCGTGGCGGCGTCCTGGCTCGGGGTGTCGAACTCAGTCATGTCATCCTCCGGATGCTTGGCATTAGAAATCGAGTGGGTGCAACTGGTGCGGTTTCAGCCAGGTCTGAGCCGTTCGCGGCTCAAGGCATGCCGTAGTTCGCCCAGCACGCGCGGCGCTCCCGGCACGAAGTGCCGGGAGCGGTATCGTCACTTCACGAGCGCGGCCTTTTCAATCACCGCGGCGACTTCCTTCGCGTGGACGACGAGGGAGGAATGGCTCCCGGCGACCTCCGTCGTCTCAGCCTTCATCCTGTTGGCGAAGATCTTCTGGACCTCGGGTGCGATGACCTTGTCCTTGGTGCTGATCACATAGAATGTCGGCTTGTCGTGCCAAGCTGCCTTGTCGACGGGAGCCTCGAACGCGGTGTGGTTCAACGGGAGCTGATGGTTTGCCAAGGACTCGGCGATCTCCGGAGGAAGGTCGGCCGCGACTGCCGAAGGAAACACTTTGGGATCGATGTAGAGGTTGCCCTTTTCGTCGGGATGAATCGCCGCGGCGCCTTCGGTTGCCGGGCCGCTCTTGGCTAAGCTCGCCAGAGATTCTCCCACGTCAGGCGCGAATGCGGAGACGTAGACGAGCGCCGAGACGTTGGGATCGTCACCTGCCTGCGTGATAACCACACCGCCCCAGGAGTGGCCAACGAGAACGGTCTTGCCGTTCTGTTTGGCGAGCGCCTGTTTGGTGGCCTCGACGTCCGCCGCCAGGGAGGTGAGCGGGTTTTCGACGAGCGTTACATTGTAGCCCTTCTTCGTGAGGATATCGGCAACCGGCTTCCAGCTCGTCTGGTCGACGAAAGCGCCGTGGACGAGCACGATATTGTGGGCCGGCCCCTTGGGCAGCTGAGCTGATTGGGCGGGGGCGGCAACTGCTGCTCCGGCCATGAGGACGGTGGCGACGGTGAGTAAAAGATTTCGCATTGGTTGCTCCTGTTGAGATGACGGACGACGCGGGTCCGGGGAAGGGCAGGCGTGTCGGCAACAGCCGCGGTTCTCCCATCTGCCGTTCGGGTGATGGTTGCCGCGCGAACCGTTGGCTCGACTTGCGATCAACTAGTACGTGGAGCATTTGGACGTTAGGCCTCAATCGTCCGAATATTGTGTCTGACCGTCCGCCGTACTACCATCGGGACGATGGACATCCTCGCTGAAGTGCTCGATCGCGTTCGCCTGGGCGGAACCTTGCTGTTCCACTTCGAGCTCGGCCATCCCTGGAATCTTGCGTTGGCAAAGCGCCCCTACGCCCTGTTCCACTATCTCAGCCGTGGCTCGGCCACCCTCGCGCTCGAAAGTGGACGAGAATTCCACATGACCGAGGGCGACTTTGTTGTCGTCACGCGTGGCGAGCCCCATGTGATCTACTCGGACAGCCGGATCGAACCGTTACCGATTCTCCATATCGATCGACTGGACGGGCGTCTTGGGCTCATTCGTCACGGAGGCGGCGAGCAGCCGCACGCGACGATGATTTGTGGCAATTTCACTGTGGCACGGCCCTCGCGCGGTAGTGTTTTGGAGTTGCTTCCGCCACTGCTTCTCCTCAAGCCGACGGAAGACGGAGGATGGCTCGAGGCGATTCTGCAACGCATGGTGAGCGAGGCGGCGCACGCGCGTCCCGGACAAGGCGTTGCACTGTCACGACTGACAGAAGTGCTCTTCGTCGAGGTGTTGCGAAGCTGGATCAAGTCTCTCGGCCCCGGGGAAGGCGGTTGGCTGGGGGCGATGGCGGACCCGCACATAGGACCGGCACTTCAGTTGATCCATGAACGACCGGACCGACCTTGGACGCTTGGCGACGTCGGGCAAAGCGTGGGGCTTGGTCGGTCGGCGTTTTCGGCTCGCTTCACCAAGCTCGTTGGAGAGCCGATGTATCGTTATCTGATCGCACGCCGAATGTCGGAGGCCGCATTTCTTCTCGAAACAAGCGACGAGGGGATTGCACGGATTGCGAGTCGCGTCGGCTACGAGACCGCAGCCGCGTTTTCGAAGCTGTTTCATCGACATCATGGCCTATCGCCTGGCCGTTATCGAGCAGTTCGGCGGTCTGACGGTGGCCGAAGGCGAGGGGGCGTTTCGGAAGCAGAAGTCGCCGATTGACCTCGACCACGCTGGCTTATGGAAGGTCTGGCGACAGTCATTCCGGAACTCCCACCATGGCGAATTCCGATATCAAGCGGCACAGCCGTGTCTGCTCAGCCAGTTCTCGATCAGCAGAAACAGCACTGCAACGAACAAGTCCGTGTAGGTCGGACTACCCGGCGGTTCCGTAAACTGTCTTGTGTTCTTGCGTATGCGGAAATTCGATATTTCTGTGGGCGCCCCAAGCCTCAGCAAAGAGACGATAAATGCCGGCGACCAGGATATTGTGGGGGCAACTCGTTGCCGTGCTTCTGATCGTGCTGGTCACTACTTGGGGCGCGACGCAGTGGACCGCATGGCGGCTTGGATTCCAGCCGCAGCTCGGGGATCCATGGCTCGAGCTTGCCGGCCATTCCATCTATCCGCCGCCGGCCTTTTTCTGGTGGTGGTTTTTCTACGATGCGTATGCGCCAGAGATTTTTCTGGAGGGTGCGCTGATCGCGGCGAGCGGCAGCTTTATCGCGATCGCAGTGGCCATCGGTATGTCGGTGTGGCGGGCACGGGAGGCGAAGAATGCCGCCACATATGGTTCTGCACGCTGGGCGACCAGCAAGGAGATCAAAGCCGCTGGGATAGTCGGTCCGGACGGGGTGGTGCTGGGAAAGCTAGAGGGCGACTATCTCCGCCACGACGGCCCAGAACACGTTCTGTGCTTCGCGCCGACCCGAAGCGGCAAGGGTGTTGGCCTTGTCGTCCCGTCTCTGCTGACTTGGCCAGGTTCGGGGATAGTTCACGATATCAAGGGCGAGAACTGGGAGCTGACGGCCGGATGGCGCGCTCGCTTTGGCCGTGTCCTGCTGTTCGATCCAACCAATGCGTCCTCTGCCGCCTACAACCCTTTGCTGGAAGTGAGACGCGGCGAATGGGAGGTCCGCGACGTGCAGAACGTTGCCGATGTCCTGGTCGATCCCGAAGGCTCGCTGGAACGCAGAAACCATTGGGAGAAGACCAGCCACGCGCTGCTGGTCGGTGCCATCCTGCACGTTCTCTATGCCGAAACGGACAAGACGCTTGCCGGAGTTGCGAATTTCCTTTCCGATCCCCAAAGGCCGATCGAGATGACACTGCGCACCATGATGGTGACGCGGCATTTGGGGGAGGGCGGGCCGCATCCGGTGGTGGCCTCGGCAGCTCGCGAACTGCTCAACAAGTCGGAGAATGAACGCTCCGGCGTGCTCTCGACAGCAATGAGCTTTCTGGGTCTCTACCGCGATCCGGTGGTGGCGAAGGTGACGTCCCGCTGCGACTGGCGTATCGCCGATCTGGTCGAGGACGAGCGGGCAGCGACACTCTATCTGGTCGTGCCGCCCTCCGACATCAGCCGTACCAAGCCGCTCATCCGGCTCGTGCTGAACCAGATCGGGCGAAGGCTGACGGAAGACCTTCATGCGAAGGATCGACGGCATCGTCTGCTTATGATGCTCGACGAGTTTCCGGCGCTCGGCCGGCTCGATTTCTTCGAGTCGGCCCTCGCTTTCATGGCGGGCTACGGCATCAAGTCCTTCTTGATTGCACAGTCGCTCAACCAGATCGAAAAAGCGTACGGTCCGAATAACTCCATCCTCGACAACTGCCATGTGCGGGTGAGCTTTGCCACCAACGACGAGCGCACGGCCAAACGCGTCTCCGATTCGCTGGGAACGGGAACCGAGATGCGGGCCATGAAAAACTATGCCGGTCACAGATTGTCGCCCTGGCTCGGGCATCTGATGGTCTCGCGGCAGGAAACGGCGCGTGCGCTGATGACGCCCGGCGAGATCATGCAACTACCACCGAGCGATGCCATCGTCATGGTTTCGGGCCTGTTCCCGATCCGGGCCAAGAAAGCACGCTATTTTGCCGATCCACGTCTCGCAGGGCGCGTCCTGCCGCCACCGAACCCTGAAACGGCCTCAGGACCACCGCGCCCGGATGACTGGACCGGCGCTACAGTCCCTCCGGTGCCGAAACGCAATCCTCTGCAATCCGGGCTCTCTGCGGACCCGCAGGACGGGGATCCGGAAAATGGCGGCATCCGCCGTCAGCCTGAGCTCCCGGAACACGAGGATATCGCGCCGGAACCGCAGGCACAGCTCAATGAAGAGTTCGATCTGGACTGGGACGAATCCGATGATGACACGGTGCGTCGGCGGGCGGCCGATCAGGCTATGCGGCGCGCTGCACGGCAGGCCACCCTCGATCCTGATGACGGCATCGGGCTTTGAACGTGAAGGATGCCAAGAAGAGAAGGCTTTCGGCCTATCTCGATCCTGACGTCATGAACGCGCTTGCCGACTACTCGGCACGCCGCGATGTGTCGCTGTCGCTGATCGCCGAGGCCGCGATCGCCTCGTTCCTTTCACCGGATGCCGAGGAGCGGAAGGAGGCGGCAATCACCCGTCGTCTCGATCAGATCGACCGGCGTGTGCAGCGTGTCGAGCGCGATGTCGGCATCGCCATCGAGACACTGGCTCTGTTCGTGCGCTTCTGGCTCAACTCGACCCCGGCATTGCCCGAATCCGCGCAGGCGGAAGCCCGTGCGAAAGGCCTGCAGCGGTATGACGCGTTCGTTGACGCGCTTGGCCGCAGGCTGAGCAAGGGACCAAAGTTCAGACAGGAAATCGCTGATGAAGTCCCGGCGTCACCAACCGGCGCGGATGATTCCCCGTCGCGGTAGATGGCAGCGCCAGGCCGCGAGATCGCCGTACCGCATTCGGCAAGTCTCTGCACGCCGCGCTACGCTCACCGATTTTGCCTGTTGCAAGGTCGGTATTCATGCCTCTTCTAATCATCCCCGACCGCGGCACGAACAGGCTCGCCGCAGCGAACGGGGACCATCGTGGCAGGCAATCATCATTCTGGCAGGGAAGCGGTGTCGCGCGGCGCGCGCATGCTGCGCACGGCGCTTGGACCGGCCATCGCCCGCTTCCTTGAGGATCCCGAGATCGTTGAGGTGATGCTGAACCCGGATGGACGCATCTGGGTCGACCGGCTGGGCAAAGGGCTCTGCGCCTCCGATGAACTGCTGGTCCCGGCCGACGGCGAGCGCATCATCCGCGTGGTGGCCCACCATGTCGGAGCGGAAGTGCATGCGGGTGCGCCGCGCGTATCGGCCGAACTGCCGGAGACAGGCGAACGTTTCGAGGGGCTGCTGCCGCCGGTCGTCATGGCGCCGACCTTCGCCATCAGGAAGCCGGCGGTCGCCGTATTTGCCCTCGGGGATTACGTCACTGCGGGGATCATGACCGTGGGCCAGGCCGACGTGCTGCGGCTTGCCGTCGAAAAAAGGAAAAATGTTCTGGTCGCCGGTGGAACGTCGACTGGCAAAACGACGCTGGTCAATGCGCTGCTGGCCGAGGTTGCCAGAACCACCGACCGCGTGGTCCTGATCGAGGATACGCGCGAACTGCAATGTGCCGCGCCCAACCTGGTGGCGCTGCGCACCAGGGATGGTGTCGCCTCGCTGTCCGACCTGGTCAAGTCCTCACTGCGGCTTCGGCCCGACCGTATCCCGATCGGTGAGGTTCGCGGCGCGGAAGCGCTCGATCTGCTGAAGGCCTGGGGCACCGGCCATCCAGGCGGCATCGGCACCATTCACGCTGGTTCTGCTACTGGCGCATTGCTGCGGCTCGAGCAACTTGTGCAGGAGGCCGTGGTCACGGTCCCGCGCGCGCTGATTGCGGAGACCATCGACCTCATTGCTGTCCTCGCTGGCCGGGGTGCTGCCCGCCGTCTCGTCGAGATCGCGTGGGTCGAAGGTCTTGATCCCGCCACCGGTGATTATCGCACGCTCGAAGCCAGGCTTGAGAGTGCCACAGCCACAGATCCCCAGTCCCCATTGGAGCTTCAGAATGAACCCGATCCGCTTCACTTCGTCATCTATCCCTAAGCCTGTTGTGCTGGTTACGCGTGTCGCAGTGGCGGCTGCCATCGTGGCCATGAGGATTGTGCCTGCCCACGCCGCAGGCTCGTCCATGCCGTGGGAACAACCCCTTCAGCAGATCCTCGAATCTGTCGAGGGGCCGGTCGCCAAGATCGTGGCGGTGATCATCATCATCGTCACCGGCCTGTCGCTCGCCTTCGGCGACACGTCCGGGGGCTTCAGACGCCTGATCCAGATCGTGTTCGGCCTGTCGATCGCTTTCGCGGCGAGTTCTTTCTTCCTGTCGTTCTTCTCTTTCGGCGGCGGAGCGCTGATCTGATGGAGGAGGAAGTGCGCGGCTTTTTCGCACCGGTGCATCTTGCCCTCACCGAGCCGATCCTGCTCGGCGGCGCGCCGCGCGCGGTTGCCATCGCTAACGGCACGCTCGCCGGTGCGGTCGGGCTTGGTCTGCGTCTTTGGATTGCAGGTCTCGCCATCTGGGCGATCGGTCATTTCGCCGCCGTCTGGGCGGCCAAGCGCGACGCGCAGTTCGTCGACGTCGTTCGCCGGCACCTTCGCTATCCCGCGCATTTCGGCTGCTGAGGGTTTGTGAATGATGAATCTCGCCGAATACCGCAGACGCCCGTCCAGCCTCGCCGACTATCTTCCCTGGGCAGCACTGCTTGCACCAGGCGTGGTGCTCAACAAGGATGGCAGCTTCCAGAGAACCGCCCGGTTCCGCGGTCCCGATCTGGATTCTGCCACGCCGGCGGAACTCGTCGGCACAACCGCTCGGCTGAACGGCGCTCTCCGCCGTCTAGGCTCGGGGTGGGCGATCTTCATCGAAGCGCAGCGCAACCCCGCTGCCACATATCCGGACAGCCGGTTTCCGGATTCCGCATCGGCGCTTCTCGACATCGAACGGCGCGAGCAGTTCGAAAGTGCCAACGGCCGGGGATCGTTGCAGTGGAGCCGTCAACCAAACGGAGAGCTGTTCGAGAGCAGCTATTTTCTCAGCTTCGTTTGGCTTCCGCCGGCCGAGGATGTCTCGCGGATGGAGAACTGGCTTTACGAAGGCCGGGAAAAGACCGGCGTCGATCCACGGGAACTGCTAAAGAGCTTCGTCGACCGTACTGACCGTGTGCTGGATCTGGTCGAAGGCTTTGTTCCGGAAGCTGCATGGCTCGATGACGGCGAGACACTGACCTACCTGCACTCGACGGTCTCGACCAGGCGTCATCGTGTCCGTGTTCCGGAAACACCGATGCATCTCGACGCACTTCTGGTCGACCAGCCGCTTGCCGGTGGACTGGAGCCGCGACTGGGCGACACACATCTGCGCACGCTGACCATCATCGGGTTCCCGACTACCACCTTTCCGGGGATCCTCGACGATCTCAATGCGCTTGCCTTCCCCTACCGCTGGTCTACGCGGGCGATCCTGCTCGACAAGACCGATGCGACCAGGCTGCTGACGAAGATCCGCCGCCAGTGGTTTGCAAAGCGGAAGTCCGTCGCCGCGATCCTCAAGGAGGTGATGACCAATGAGGCATCCGTGCTCGTAGACACAGACGCGGCCAACAAGGCAGCCGATGCGGACGCGGCCTTGCAGGACCTCGGCTCCGACCAGATCGGCCAGGCTTACGTCACGGCCACACTGACGGTGTGGGATGCCGACCCGTCGATCGCGGACGAGAAACTCCGGCTGGTTGAGAAAGTGATCCAGGGGAAGGATTTCACGTGCATCGCCGAGAGGGTCAACGCCATCGAAGCCTGGCTCGGCAGCATTCCCGGTCACGTCTACGCCAACGTCCGCCAGCCGCCGCTATCTACCTTGAATCTCGCTCACATGATCCCCCTCTCGGCAGTCTGGGCGGGACCCGTCGAGGATGACCATTTTCGCGCGCCGCCGCTGTTCTTCGCCAGGACAGAAGGCGCAACGCCGTTTCGTTTCAGCCTCCATGTCGGCGATGTCGGTCACACCCTCGTCGTAGGCCCGACCGGGGCCGGCAAGTCGGTACTCCTGGCACTTATGGCGCTGCAGTTCCGGCGCTACGGGAACAACCAGATCTTTGCCTTCGATTTTGGTGGCTCGATCCGCGCCGCCATGCTCGCCATGGGCGGCGACTGGCACAATCTCGGCAGCAGTGCGTCGAGTGGCCAGGGAGCGGAAGATCCGCTTGCCCTTTTGACCTTGGCAGATCTGTCGGACGACATCGACGCAGTTTCGCTCCAGCCGCTTGGCCGTATTCACCACGTTCCGGAGCGTGCCTGGGCAGCCGACTGGCTCGTCGACATTCTTCTGCGCGAAGGCGTCCCGGTCACGCCGGACGTAAAGGAACATCTCTGGTCAGCGCTGACGTCACTGGCCAGCGCACCTGTTCAGGAGCGGACGCTCACTGGCCTGACGGTGCTCCTCCAGTCCTCGTCGCTGAAGCAGGCCTTGCAGCCCTATTGCGTCGGCGGTCCCTATGGCCGGCTGCTCGATGCCGAACAGGAACGCCTGGGCGACAAATCCGTACAGGCGTTCGAGACCGAAGGGTTGATCGGCACCGGTGCGGCTCCGGCCGTGCTTGCCTATCTCTTCCACCGCGTCGAGCAGAGAATGGATGGCCGACCGACACTGCTGATCATCGACGAAGGCTGGTTGGCGCTCGACGATGGCGGGTTCGCCGATCAATTGCGTGAATGGTTGAAGACGCTGAGGAAGAAGAATGCTTCCGTTATCTTTGCCACGCAATCACTCTCCGACATTGACGGCAGCAGGATCGCGCCAGCCATTGTCGAAAGCTGCCCGACGCGGCTGTTCCTGCCGAACGAACGCGCCATCGAGCCGCAGATCACCCAGATTTATCGGCGCTTCGGTCTCAACGATCGCCAGATCGAGATCGTCGCACACGCGACGCCGAAGCGCGACTACTACTGCCAGTCCCGGCGCGGCAACCGGCTGTTCGAGCTGAGCCTCGGTCCGATTGCGTTGGCGCTCTGCGCTGCGTCCTCGAAGTCGGACCAGGCGGCGATCGACCAGATCATTGCCGAGAGAGGCACAGATCAGTTCCTCAAGGCCTGGCTTGCCGATCGCGGACTCTCGTGGGCGGCCCACCTCATCCCCGATCTCACCAATGTCATCGACCATTCCGCGAAGGAGGTTTCCTCATGATGTCTATTCCTGCACGTTGCCGCATCCGGCGCATGGCCGCCGCCGGCGCATTGGTTGCCGCTGTTGCACTGTCATCGGTGCCGGCATTCGCATTCATCGTGTTCGATCCCAGGAATTACGCCGAAAACCTGCTTTCGGCCTCGCGGGCCCTTGAGCAAATTCAAAACCAGGTCACCTCGCTTCAGAACGAGGCGCAGATGCTGATCAACCAGGCGAAGAACCTCACTTCGCTGCCAACCTCCATGCTTGACCAGATCGAGGGCAATTTCTCGCAGATGAAGAGCCTGCTCGGCGAAGCCAACAAGCTCGCCTACAACGTCCAGGACATCGACAGTCAGTTTACGTCCGCTTATGAGAATTTTGGCACCGACCTTTCGAGCCAGCAGCTTGTCGATGGCGCGCGTGAGCGCTGGCGGACATCGGTGTCGGCTTTCGAGCACTCATTGAAGGCCGGTGCTGTTGCCGTGGACAATATCGACGGGACGCAGCAGCAAACCAGCGCGCTCGTCGACGCCAGCCAATCGGCGGTCGGCGTGCTGCAGGCAACGCAAGCCGGCAACCAGCTTCTCGCCGTGCAGGCAAGACAGGTCGCCGACCTCACCGCAATGCTGGCGGCGCAGGGCAGGGCTGCTGCGCTGGAGCAGGCAAGGACGGCCGCTGCACAGGAGCAGGCGCGAGAACAGTTCAGCCGCTTCATGACGGGCAGCAGATACACCGCGTCATCCGTCAAAATGTTCCACGACTGAGGCGGGTCATGGATCTCAAGATCGCCGCCCGGATAACAGCCGTTATTGCACTTGGCGCCGCCATGACCGCCGCCTTTATGGCGTTGCGCGGCAACGGCTCGCAGGACGTGTCCTCCCCGCGTTCTGAGTATCCGGGCGGCGAGCCGGCCAGCGTTGAACTCGAGCGATGCCGGGCAGTTGGCATGGCTGCAATTGCAGACGAGGCCTGCAGGAAGGCTTGGGCCGAGAACCGCCGGCGTTTCCTGCGGCCATCCCGACCCGTGGCACCATACGCCGCTCCACCGATCGAGAAGGATCAGAGCCGGCTGCAGCCGCTGACCCCTTCGACCCCGGCCGATACCCAAGATACCCGTTCGAACACGGTGGCGCCATGAACGACACGGGCGTAATCGACCGCTTCCTGGAAACCTTTACCCGCTATATCGATTCCGGATTCGGCCTGCTCGGCGGCGAAGTGGCATTTCTCACCTCCACGCTGATCGTCATCGACATCACGCTTGCCGGCCTTTTCTGGGCATGGGGCGCTGACGAGGACATGCTGCATCGGCTGGTGAAGAAGACGCTCTATATCGGCTTCTTCGCCTTCATCATCGGCAACTTCAATCGCCTCGCCGGCATCGTCTTCGAGAGTTTCTCGGGGCTTGGACTGAAGGCAGGAGGATCAGCGCTCTCGGGCCCCGCACTCCTGCAGCCGGGCCGCGTCGCGCAGGTCGGCATCGATGCCGGCAATCCGATCCTCGAAGCCGCCAGCCAGCTGATGGGCTACGTCTCGTTCTTCGAAAATTTTGTCCAGATCGCAGTGCTTATGACCGCCTGGGCGATCGTGCTGATCGCGTTCTTCATTCTGGCCGTCCAGATCTTTGTCACGCTCATTGAGTTCAAGCTGACGACACTGGCAGGCTTCGTGCTGATCCCGTTTGCGCTGTTCAGCCGGACAGCCTTCCTCGCCGAGAAAGTCCTCGGCAACATCGTCGCGTCCGGCGTGAAGATCCTCGTCCTCGCTGTCATCGTCGGCATCGGCTCGGGTCTCTTCGGCGAGTTCACTCGCGGTTTCGGCGCCGAACAGCCAACAATCACGGATGCGCTGTCGCTGGTGCTGGGCGCACTGTCTCTGATGGGGCTGTCGATCTTCGGCCCCGGCATTGCAACGGGCCTTGTTTCCGGAGCCCCGCAGCTTGGTGCGGGTGCCGCTGTGGGGACGAGCCTCGCCGCCGCGGGTCTTGGCGTCGCCGGCGCCATGGGTGCCCGTGCCGGATTCGGCAGCGCAGCGGGTGCGGTCAGTGCTGGGGGGCGGATGTCGGCTGTCGCTGCCCGTGGCGGCGCGCATCTTGCCGGCAGTACTTCGACGGCTTTCGGCCTCGCCGCCGCAACGTCCGGACAGAGCGGCGCGGGCTCGATCGCCGCCGGTCTTGCTGGGGTCGCCAGGGCCGGCGTTGGCGCTGCTGCCCAGCCGGTGAGACAGGCAACGTCGCGCGCGGCTTCGGCCCTGTCTTCCAGCCAGCAGGCTGGCCGCTCGGCCGCATGGAGTGCGACCGGTGGAGAGCAGCCATCGGGAGCTGCTTCAGGGCGAACTTCAGGCGGCGAAGCCAGTGCGGGATCCCCGCCGGAATGGGCCACCCGCATGAAGCGCGGCCAGGCCATGAGCCATGGCGCCAGCACGGCCGCACATTCGGTCCGATCGGGCGATCACGGCGGCGGCTCGATGAATGTTTCCCTCAGTCAGGACGAGCGCCGATGAACCTCTTCAGACGACCTTCCGTTCGTTACGGAAAAACACCGCTGCCCGAGACGCCCTACCAGCGTGCAGCACAGGTCTGGGACGAGCGCATAGGCTCGGCTCGTGTGCAGGCGAAGAACTGGCGGGTGATGGCCTTCGGCTCGCTCGTCCTGGCGGCTGGTTTCGCCGCAGCACTGGTCTGGCAATCCACACGCGGAACCGTGGTTCCCTGGATCGTTCAGGTCGATAAACTTGGCGAGGCCCAGGCGGTCGCTCCAGCTGTTGCCGACTATCGGCCGACCGATCCGCAGATCGCATGGCATCTCGCTCGGTTCATCGAGCAGATTAGAAGCGTGCCGGACGATCCGGTCATTGTCCGCCAGAACTGGTTGCGCGCCTATGACTACACCACCGACCGCGGCGCTGTATCTCTCAACGATTACGCCCGGGTGAACGATCCCTTCGCCAAGGTCGGCAAAGTCCAGATCGCAATCGAGGTCTCCAGCGTCATCCGCGCCTCGCAGGATTCGTTCCGCGTCGCCTGGATCGAACGCCGCTATGAGAACGGCAGTCTGACCAGCACCGAGCGTTGGACTGCCATCCTCACAATCATCATCCAGCCACCCCGCGATGCCGACCGGCTGAAGGCCAATCCACTCGGCGTCTACATCAATGCCATCAACTGGTCGAAGGAGCTTTCATGATGGGTGCGGCACGAACCCGCGATACGACGAGGCAGACTGCCCGCAACATCCCAAAGGCCCATCTTCTGGCCGTGGCATTGCTATCTGCGACGGCGCTCGCCGGCTGCGCCTCCAAAAAATACATTCCGCCGGAGGTCCAATATGACGATGCTGCTATGCCTGCCGTGAAGAAGATCGATCCACCTGGTCCGATTAAGGTGGTGGAACTGCCGAAACCTCTTCCGCTTCCCGGCCAGTTGAAACCAGTCGACACCGGAAAGGCGAAGGCAGAACTGACCGACCCTAAACAGCGGATCAGTCAGGCCAATGAGGCGGCACGAATGCAGCCCGTCCGCAACGGCTTTATCAACGCCATCCAGCTCTATCCCTGGAGCGAAGGCGCGCTCTATCAGATCTATGCCGCACCCGGACAGGTCACCGACATCGCCCTGCAGCCGGGAGAGCAGCTGGTCGGCTCGGGCCCCGTTGCCGCCGGCGACACCGTGCGCTGGATCATTGGCGATACCCAGAGTGGGGCAGGGGAACGGCAACAGGTCCATATTCTCATCAAGCCGACGCGCCCCGACCTCCAGACCAACCTTGTCATCAACAGCGACCGTCGCACCTATCATCTCGAGCTGCGATCGACCGAAAAGACCTATATGGCCTCGGTATCATGGCAGTATCCGCAGGATGAGTTGATCGCGCTGCGGCGCCAGAACGCACAGGCGTCCGCAGCACAGCCAGTCGCTGCCGGCGTCGACATCCAGAAACTCAATTTCCGCTATCGCATCGAGGGTGACGCCGCACCCTGGAGGCCGCTGCGCGCCTTCGACGATGGCGCGAAGGTCTACATCGAGTTTCCGTCTGGCATTGGCCAGGGCGAGATGCCGCCGCTCTTCGTCATCGGCCCGTCAGGGGGCTCCGAGCTGGTCAACTACCGCGCCCGGCAGAATTACTACGTCGTCGACCGCCTCTTTGCCGCTGCCGAACTAAGACTCGGCGGCAAGACGAGCGAGAGGCGCGTCCGCATCGTGCGCACCGATGGGAGCCGGCCCCGGCATAGCGCAGGATTGTTCAGATGAGCGACCCAACGAATGGCTTGAACCGGGACATCCGCGCTGAACTGCGTCTGCGGCCCGAACCTGCCAAGGTGGCGCGGCTTTCGCGCAAGGTGCTCATCGGCTTGGGAGGTGTTGCCAGCATCGCGGTCCTTGGCAGCCTGATCTGGGCGCTCGACACCAGGCGTCGTGCCAACGACCAACCTTCCGAGCTCTTCACCACGGAAAACCGCTCGACCGCCGACGGCCTGCAGACCTTGCCGAGGGACTACGCCGGCGTCCCAAAACTCGGGCCCGCGCTGCCTGGCGATCTCGGCCGACCGATCCTGCGCGCGCAAGAGCAGGGCAGGTCCGTCATTGCGCCCGACATCAGCACGCCTCGCATCGATCCGGAAGAACAGCGCCGCCTGGCCGAGATCGAGGCCGCGCGCGTCGCAAAGCTCTTCACGGAAACCAACGCGCGGACAGCTCCGTCGCGACAGGGTACCGGCGCTGGAACCGCCATCGCGGACACCAGGTCCGATTTGACGCCGCCGGCCGAACCGACGGAGCCTGATGCAGGCTCCACTCAAGATACGCAGGACCGCAAACTCGACTTCGTCAACGCCAAACCGGACCGCCGTACGGTTAGTCCCGATCGGCTGGCGGCGAAGGCCTCGCCCTATGTCGTCCAAGCTGGCACCGTCATACCCGCCGCTCTCACTACCGGCATCCGTTCCGACCTTCCCGGCCAGATCACCGCTCAGGTCACTGAGAATGTCTACGACAGCCCATCGGGGGTATATCTCCTGATCCCCCAGGGCGCAAAACTGATTGGTCAATATGACAGCCAGGTCGCCTTCGGTCAGTCTCGCGTACTCCTGGTCTGGAACCGGCTCATCATGCCGGACGGCACCTCGATCGTGCTGGAGCGCCAGCCGGGCGCGGATGCGCAAGGGTTCTCCGGGCTGGAGGACGAGGTCGACCATCACTGGGGCCAGTTGTTCAAGGCCGCCGCACTCTCGACCCTACTCGGTGTTGGGACGTCGCTTGGTTCCAGCGACGACGAGGGTGACCTCGCCAAGGCGATCCGCGAGAGTGCGCAGGATTCGGCCTCCAATGTCGGTCAGCAGATCGTGCGCAATCAGCTCAACGTCCAGCCGACACTCACCGTCCGGCCGGGGTTCCCAGTCCGTGTCATCGTCAATCGCGACCTTGTCCTGGCGCCTTACGGCGTGCCGAAGGAACCGTCATGAGCAAGCTGAAACTCTCTGCAATTCCGGATGATCGGCCAGTCAAGATTACGGTCGAGTTGCCTGCCGCCGTTCATCGCGATCTTGTCGCCTACGCCGAAGTGCTGGGCAGCGAGACGGGCCAGACGATCGCCGATCCCGTAAAGCTGATTGCGCCGATGCTGGTGCGGTTCATGGCGACGGACCGCGCGTTCAGCCGGGCCCGGCGCGACACGAAATCAGGATAAGCGGGTCGTGGCGCGCTTCGTTTCCACGAAACGCAGGGCGACGTCGGGCCTGCTGCGAATGAAGTCGGCAACCGCATCGAGAAGCTCGGTAGCATGCACCGCCATTTCAAAGCCGCCCGGCAGCATGCCGGCCTGTTCTCTTCGGTCCGTTTCCTCCATGGCGAGTGTGCCGTCGAGATCAGTCAGAACGCGGCGAAGATCGCGTAAGAGTCGTGCGCCGGCCAAGGTCGGTCGGACTCCGCCTGCGTGGCGTTCGAAAAGAATTGTTCCCACCGCGTGCTCAAGGCTACGGATGCGCCGGCTCAGTGCAGAATGGTGGATTCCCATGCGTCGGGAGGCGCCGAGGAAACTGCCTTCCTCGGATACGATGAGTGCGCATTCGAGCGTGATGAGTTGGACGCGTCGCCGCATGGCGCTTCCTCCACCTGGAACTGTTTGTGGCCCCCACCCACGCACGGGAACTGTCCAGTCGCCCGCCTATCTGCCCCATTGAAGTACCTGCTCAAAGCCCGCTCGGTTTGGGCGCGAGCGTTCAGTTCTCAATCGCACCAGTCGGCGGGCTCGCCTTCCGCGTTTCATACAATCGGGCGAGTGTGCGTTCATCGAAGCTCGCCGTCACCGCCACTGTCTCTTCACCGCCTATGATCTTCGGCAACCCCAGCGGCGTCACCCTGAAATGCAGTTGGACCAGGCGCAGCAGCCAGAGAGGGTTCATCTCGATGATGATCGTATCGATGCTTCTGTCCAGGCCCCACTCGACGATGCCTGACAAAAGCGCATTCGCCACCGGGCTCAGCATTCTTCCCCGTTCTCGGTACTGCGGCTCGACGCAGTAGCGCGTCCATTCCCAGATGTTTTCGCCCACTGGGCGTTGGCCTTCGCAAAGCTCCGACAGGACCTCCGAGAGCAAGTGGGGGCGGGTCGAAGGCAGCATGCGCTGGTAGCCGACAACGCGCTCCTCAGCCGTAAAGAGCATGTGGACTGCGTGCTCATTGTCGAACCGGTCGATTTCACGACCATCTGCGCGTCGCAGATCCGTCCAGCCCTTTTCTTCGACAAAGACCTTGTGGCGAAGGCGGAACGCCTGTTCCAGCTCCGCCTGATATTCTTCTGAATTCTGCGATGTAACCACAAGAAGCATCTCGGTTATCCTCCAGTTTGGAGGTCAACCAATGGTCGCTTCCTGTAGAAGGCGGCATCACGCGATTGCGTGAGCTAGGCGATCAGACCGTGACGAAAGGCTTCCGCGACAGCATGCACTGTGCTTGCTACTCCGAGCCTCTCGCGCGCCGCCCGCAGGTGAGTGTCTGCCGTGTTGCGACTGACAGCGAGACGGTCAGCGATCTCATCGACAGTCAAGCCTTCCGCTGCCCAGCGCAGAACGTCCCTTTGTCTCGGAGATAAACGTGCCGGCCGGATATTGCGTTTTGCATCAGTGATAACAGCCGCGCAGCCGAAAGCGTAAGCTGCAACCAACTGAAAGGCGAGACGGTCGTGGGGATCCGGATCCAGCTTTTCTCCCGCGACGGAAAACCCGACCGGCTGCCCATCCAATGTGGCAAACGGGACTGTCAAACCCTCGCATAATCTGAAGTCGGTTGCCTCGTCCATGATCCGGCGGCCGAAAGGACAGACCTTGCATAGGTTATCGATCTCGCTCCAGAGGAAGGGCGTGCTGCCCCGGTTCACAAGTTGAATCGTTGGATCGCGATATAGGTAGCCCTTTGAAAAATATCGCTCGGACCATTGTTCTGGCCAGGCATGCAGAATGACATGCGAAGCTTGATCATGTTTCAGGGCTTGGGGTGGGGGAATTAGTCCTGCCAGAAGATTGGTCGCGCCAATGCGTCCGGCGTAACCAAGGATGTGTCGGCATATTTCCTGTTGAGATGAGCTCTTACCGACATTGTTCAGAAGCTCGTACGTGTCGTCGATGCGTTTAAACCATGCCATATGTACTCCTGCGTCCAGTACTAGGCCGGGACGCGCGCTGCGCCCGTATATCTGGTCATCTATCCGTGGTCTGCTCGCCAGCGTCCTTATCCCTGTTTCGGCCAGGTTTGGCCTGCGCCTCCAGTCCCAGGATCAGGGTTTCGATCAGGAAGTCGTAACCATCCTCGAGCGGGGCGACGTTCCCGCTTTTCCAGCGCATCACGAACGACCGGTTGTACATTTGCGGCAGGTATCGCGTAACCAACGGAAACCGCGCTGGGTCAAGCGCATCAAGGCCTGCGTTGAATGTTTCGACCCATTCCGAGTCTTCGGTAGCGCCGTCTGCGGCGAGTTCCATCGTGATATAGCCTTCCAGGGCGCCAACCACTGAATTGAAGGCATTGATCAAAGCCTGATCCTCGAATCCGGCTTGGGTGAGCGCAGTCAGAATGATCTCGACCCAAGGTGCATTCGGCGCGCCGTTGGAGCGGATATGCGGACCGAGCAGGGGGGCGGCCCTGGGGTGCTCGTGGACGCGCGCGCGAAACCGGCGGAATAGAAGCCGGATCGTGTCGCGCCAATCGTCCGGCAGATCAGAGGGTGTCATCAGGCTTGCAATCAGCGCGCCCGAAATTTCGGCAAGCAGATCCGACTTGGCGCCGCCCGCATGCCAGTACAGGGCGGCCGGATAGACGTTGAGCCGGCGGGCGAGAGCGCGGACTGAGAATCCGGCTATTCCTTCGTCGTCGATCAGGGTAATGGCGGCCTCCACGACGCGCTCCCGCGTCAAGCCGATAGCGCCTGCTCTACCGACCGAGCGCTTCTTGGTGGAAGACTGTGTGTTCAAGGCAGCTTTCCGTCGCCACTATGCGAGGCCGAGGATGTGCCCGAGTTCTGTCGCAAATCGTTCATTGTCCCCTGCTGTCCCGATGCTCACCCGCAGAAAGTGACGATAGCCGGCCTCCATCCATGGCTTGACGACTATGCCTTTTTTGATCAGGGCGCTAGCCACAGGGGCAGCTTGGGTCGCCAAGTCGAGGAACAGGAAGTTGGTCTGGGACGGGACAACGCGGACACCCAATCCGGCCAGGCGATCGGCGAGGATGTTTCGGTCGTGCCGTATCTTGGCCGTGGTCTGCAGCATCCATGCTTCGTCCTGGAGCGCGGCAATGGCGGCAGCCTGCGCGGCCGCGTTGACGTTGAACGGGGTCATGCATGAACGCATCACCCTGGCAATGCCTTCATCCGAGGCGATGCCGTAGCCCGCACGCAAGCCAGCGAGACCATAGGCCTTGGAGAAGGTGCGTAGCACAACCCAGGAAAGATCCGAGCGACCGCTCAGCACCTGCAGGCCATCCGGATAGCTGGAGTCGATCATCTCGAAATAGGCTTCATCCAACACGAACAATGTCGTGGGATGCACCGCGTCAAGCAGCCGGTCGAGTGCCCTGCGCGACAAGGCCCGCCCCACCGGATTGGAAGGCGATGAGACGAAAACGATCTTTGGTCTGCGTGTGAGCTCATCCGCCAACCCGTCCACGTCATAATCGAGTGCTGGTGTCATCGGCACCTTGAGCACTTGTGCACCGGCCGCCATGGGCTCGATCTCGTGCAAGCCGAAGCACGGTGAGACGGTCAAGACCGAATCACCCTTTTGCAGATACGCGCGGCAAAGTGCTGCAATCAACTCCTCCGACCCATTGCCGCAGACGATCTGATCAGAGGAGGTGCCGAGCTTTTCCGAAAGCACGTGCCGCAGCGCAGCCGACGCCGGGTCGCTGTAGCGCGATGGGACAAGTGATGCCAGGGCGGCGGACACTGCCGGCGATGAACCGTAAGGATTCTCGTTGCTTGCCAATGCCGCAATGTCTTGCAGGCCACTGACCCGCCGCGCGGCAACTGCCGATATTCCAGCGTTGTAAACGGGAAGAGAGGCGATTTCCTGCCGAGGGCAGATGGCGTCGTTCGGAAATGACTGCATGATCCTACCTTCACCTTTTTCTCGCTATTCGCGTCGGTTGCCGCCCGCCAGGGAGGAGGCCAATCCGGGCAAAAAATGTCGTTGACACGGCAAAGGTATATACATAATGTTTTTATTGTCCACTGAACAATAAATGTCAAAGCGGCGGACACTGAGACACTGCACCGACCATCGTAGGTGGCTTCGATGGGCACATGCAGTGTGGGAAAGGGATGGAACAATTCGCACCGGGCGACTTGGTCGCCAGAGTGCCGGCGGATAGGCGTGCAACCTGGTTCGTATCAGCGAAGGCCTCGTGCGCAGGCCGCAAATCCGAAAATGTCCAGGAAGGGAAATCCATTATGATCTCGACCCGACGTTCGTTGCTCAAGATGGGTTTGGCGGGGCTGCTTGTTCCCCAGGGGCGCGTTGCATCCGCAGACGAGAAGAAGGGGCAGTCGTTCGAAGCCTGGCGACACGATTTCGAAGCCTCCCTTCCAGCACGCATGGCGGCCGCCAAGGTCTCAGGAGCCGCCGTCGCCATCGCCTCCAGAGACAGCGCGACGCGCTACACCGCGGCCTTCGGGTTTGCCGATCTGGCGCAAAACCGCAAATTGACCGCGGACACGCCAATGCATTTGGCTTCGGTCAGCAAACTGGTCACCGCCACGGCCCTGGTCCAGTTGTTTGAGCGGAAGGGCTACGATTTGCACGATGACATCAACAAGTTCATCGACTTTCGGATCAAGAACCCTCGCCACCCGAGCTTGCCGATCACGCCGCATCAGCTGATCACGCACACATCCAGTATCTCGGATAAAGGCTACGACGATCTGGACGTGGCCACCGACGGAGATCCGACGCAAAGCCTGAAGGGCTTTCTAAAGGACTATCTTGTTGAGGGTGGCGCATACTATTCGCCTACCACGTCGTTTTTCCCAGCCAAGCCAGGCAATCGATGGAGCTACTGCAATGTCGGGGTGGCGTTGGCAGGTTATGCGGTCCAGTGCATCAGCAAGCAGAGCTTTTCCGCGTATACCCAGAAGAACATATTCGAACCGCTGGGTGTTCGAAATGCGCATTGGTATCTGAAAGAGTTTGCACCAAACGTTCTCGCCAAGCCTTATGAATATGTGAAAGGCGCGTTCAACGAGCTGCCGCAGGAGGGATATCCTGATGTCCCGTCTGGAATGCTTCGTTGCTCGGTAGCCGACCTCACAAAAATCCTGCGTGGCATGCTTGGCGGAATAACCGGCCAGTGCGCGATTTTGTCGCCACGCGCAGTAGCCGCCATGTTGCACGACCAGGTCGATCCGGAACTGGTTTCGTACCAGGGGCTGGGCTGGGTTTCTGAGCCGATCAACGGGCACGATTTCGTCGGGCATTCCGGCAGCGACGTGGGCGCCTCCAACATGGTGGTCCTGACGCGGGATCAAACCCATGCGGTCGCCGTGCTGATGAACATCGAGGGCACCAAGAAGACCGGCGATTTCAGGGCCTCGGTGATCGAAGACCTCGTCGTAGGGGCCAAGCTTGCGAGATGGTGAGGCAGCTAACCACTCAGGAATGCCGTCAAAAAAACTAAAAAAGGGGAGAGAATATGAATAGACGCGAGTTTCTGATCTCGGCATCTGGTCTGTCGCTGGCCGCAGGGGTTGGAGTGCTGTCTCCTCCTGCGCATGCCTCGCAGGACGAGCTTGTGCTGGTGCTTGGCAGCAGCAGCAATGGCTGCCCCAACTACGACCCGATCCGCGGCACCTATCTCAATCTTGGAGCCTATTTGATCTACGACAGGCTGATCGAGATGGATGCCGATCAGTCCTACCATCCGCATCTCGCGCAATCTTGGGAAAATTCCCCGGACGGGATGAGCTGGAGCTTCACATTGCGTCAGGGCGTCAAGTTCCACGATGGCGAGCCCTTCAACGCGCACACGATCCCGTGGTGGATCTCGAAATACGCGGGCACCGAGAATCAGTTCATGGTCGACGCCATCGACCACGTCGAGATCATCGATGACCATGCGTTCCGGTTCATCATGAAGCGGCCAGAGCCAAATCTCATCTATTATTTGGCGAACGTGTTCATGGGAATCCCGAGCCCGAAGTCCTATGACGCAGTGAGTGACGGCTACGGCGTGACGGAAGCTGTGGGAACCGGGCCTTTCAAGCTTGAGAGCTTCGTCATCAGCCAGGAAACCGTGCTAGTCAGCAATGACGATTATGCCTGGCCCAATCCGCTCTCCGAAAATCAGGGGCCGCCAAGCATCAAGCGTCTGACACTGCGCGAGATTCCGGATGCTTCGACAGCCTTCCTGGAACTGAAGACCGGCGGGGTTGGCATGCTGCTTGGCCTGCCTACCGAATTTCTCCCTCAGTTGCAGGCTGAAAAGAGCATCAAGTTCCGGACCCTGCCCGGCATCGGCGTCACCACAATCAAGTTCAACGTTCGCAAGGAGCCGTTCACCGACATCAAGATTCGTCAGGCGACAGCCCTGGCTGTTGATCAAGCTGCCATCCTCCAAGGCGTCTACAACGGCATCGGAACAGAGTCGCACCAATTTCTTATCGCCTCGCTCGCGGAATCGCGGGTCGGCAAGGATTTTGAGATCCACTACGATGCGGAAAAAGCCAACCATCTGCTCGACGAGGCCGGATGGGTTCGCGACGACGATGGCGTCCGTCACAAGGCCGGGGCACCGCTGGCGGTCAGCCTCTGGACGAGAGGCGAGACCGAATACAAGCGGATTGCCGAAATTGTGCAGGCTCAGCTCAAGGCGGTTGGCATGGCGGTCGATATCGCTGTGTTCGATAAAGCCTCGCTGGATGATCAACTCAAAAAGGGCGAACACCAGTTTGTCGTCAATCACTACGATTGGAACAATGCGGACGAACTCGATTGGGAGTTCAGCGCAAAACGCATTCCCTTCCCAAACGTATCGATGTGGGACGATCCGCGCTCAGAGGAGCTCAACGAAATCGCAATGCACAAGTCCAAGACCTGGGACGAGCGTGTCGCTAATTTCAAAAAACTGCATGAATATATCCTTAGCCAGTTCGTCTTCATACCCATCCACGAGGCCGCGCAGAATATAGCCTACAACAGCGACATGCTGTCGGTTCCCGAAGCCATCCGTGGGGCGGAGATCATGCAGCAGACGGTTCTCGACCTGAAAGCGGTCGGGTAGGCGACCTGGTCCATGGCCGCATATCTCCTGAAGCGGACGCTGTTGCTCCTGCCCATTTTTGTGGTTGTCTCGGCTCTTGTCTTTATGGTCGTCCACTTCGTCCCGGGCGATCCCATCAACAATCTGGTGCGGGCCGGCTCTTCGCCGGCTCAGCGCGCGCAACTGGTTGTCAAATACGGCTTGGATCGCAGCCTGATCGAGCAATATCTGCTGTGGATGTTCCACCTTCTGCAAGGTGATCTTGGCACCTCGATCCTTCAAGCTCGGCCGGTGCGCGATCTCATCTTGCAAAACCTGCCATACAGCCTCCAGCTCGGCGTGGCGGCGCTTGTCCTTTCTTCATTGGTCGGGATTGTCGCCGGTGCGCTCGCTGCCAGCTATCAAGGCACGCGGATCGACGAGGCGATAGGCGCATTGAGCTTGCTTGGTGCGACCCTGCCAAGTTTTCTGCTTGGCCTGCTCCTGATCCTTGTCTTCGCTGTCTGGCTTGGCTGGGTTCCCGTTTCCGGCGTGCGGTCCTGGACTTCGTTGATCCTGCCGGTCCTTGCCACCAGCCTTGGTGGCATTGCCCTGGTGGCGCGCATCACCAGGATCGCGATGGTCGAGACGGCCAGCCAGGACTTCGTAACCCTGCTGTACGCCAAAGGGCTGTCTCCGTGGCGTATCCAGATCCGGCATGTTCTGCGCCATGCCATGCTGCCTGTCGTGACCATTCTGGGGCTGCGTATTGGCTGGATCATCGGCGGCGCCGTGACGACCGAATATGTATTCGCTCGCCCCGGTTTGGGCAGCCTGCTGATCCGCGCGCTGAACCAGCGTGACTATCCGCTGGTTCAAGGCTGTCTGCTGATGCTTGCGATGGCTGTCATCCTGGGCACCCTCATGGGCGACGTCGCTCAAGCCTTCATTGACCCTCGCCAGCGGAGATCCCAGTCGTGACCCGCAAACGATACACCGCGTTTGTGTCCGCATTTGCCACGCCAAAAGGGTGTGTCGCGGGCGTTTATCTGCTGCTTTTGATTAGCGCGGCGCTTCTCGCCCCATGGTTGGCGCCCTATGGCGATTCCCAGCAGAACCTCTCCATCATGAACCAGCAGCCATCGACGAGCCATCTGCTGGGGACCGATGAGTTGGGCCGCGACGTGCTGTCGCGTGTGATCTTCGGCGCTCGCACTTCGCTCACCGTCAGTTCCACGGCGATTGGCCTGTCGCTGCTCCTGGGATTATTCCTCGGTGCCGCGTGTGGATATTTCGGTGGAGCCCTGGACCGGATCGTGATGGTGGCAGTCGATCTTACCTGGTCGTTTCCGGAGATACTGATAGCCTTGATGCTGGTCGCCGTCGTCGGGCCGGGACTCGGCGGCGTCGTCTGCGCGGTGGCGATTGCCTACCTTGCACAATTCACCCGGCTGACGCGCACCCAGGTGATCTCGCTCACCGGCGAAACCTATATCGAAGCCACCCGAAATCTCGGCGCCACGCACTTTCGTATCCTGTTTTCCCACCTTCTGCCCAATGTGCTTGCTCCCGTGCTGGTCGCCGCCATCCTTGCCACGGGCGATGCCATCATCCTCGAAGCCACTTTCGGCTTCTTTGGCCTGGGCGCGCAGCCGCCAACGCCGAGTTGGGGCGCCATGATGAGTTCCGGGACGGCGCAGCTCTTCATCGCCCCATGGGTGATTCTGTTTCCGGGATTTGCCGTGGCCATGACGGTCATCTTCCTGAACCTGTTTGGCGACGCTCTGATTGGGGCGCTCAATGTCCGATCCAAACCAAAGGGCGCATGAAAATGCTTCTTGCTGTGGAACGACTGCAGATCGGTTTCGGCGCCTTCTCGCCTGTCGATGATGTCACCTTCGGTATCGATCGTGGCGAGATTCTCGGCGTGGTCGGCGAGTCGGGGTCTGGCAAGTCGCTGTCGGCGACAGCGATCATGGGCCTGTTGCCACGCATCGGTGCGAGGATCAGCTCAGGTCGCATGGCGTTTGACGGCATCGATCTGGTGGGCCTGCCGGAAAAGCGCATGCGCCGGCTGCGTGGCGGAAAGATTGCGTTGATAACGCAGAACCCGATGACGTCGCTCGATCCGATGATACGGGTCGGCCCCCAGATCGACCAGTCATCGCGCCTTCATCTTAAGGTCGACCGTAAGGCCGCCCGCGCACGAAGTCTGGCTCTCATGACGGACATGCAGATACCCAATCCCGCTGTCGTCTACGATCTCTATCCCTTTCAGCTCTCCGGCGGCATGAAGCAGCGCATTGTCATCGCAATGGCGCTAGCCGGCGAGCCGCAGCTTCTGATTGCGGATGAACCGACCACCGCGCTCGACGTCACCGTGCAGGCGCAAATCATCAAGATCCTCGTGGATCTCGTAAAGCAGCGCGGATTGGCGCTGATCCTCATAACGCACGACATGGGCATCGTGGCACACGCTTGCGATCGGGTGGCTGTCATGTATTGCGGGCGGATAGTTGAGTCCGGTGCGGTGGAGCGGATCTTTGAAAATCCTCGCCATCCCTACACAAAAGCCCTGATCCGCTGCATTCCTCGCCTCGGCATGGTGCGAGGTAGCCTTAGCGCCATCCCAGGAACGGTACCGAACGCCGCGGCTTATCCGACTGGCTGCCGTTTTCGTCCGCGTTGTCCGGTTGCTGTCGTCCGCTGCCAGACCGAAATTCCCAAACTGCACGGTGATTGCGAAGGCCATGGTACCGCCTGCCATCTGGTGACAGCAGCATGAGCAAGCTTCTATCCGTGAAGGACCTCAGCTGCCGGTTTACGAACACGGCCCTGTTTCGAAAGCCGCGCGTCTTCCGCGCCGTCAGCGATGTCTCCTTCGAAATTCAACGCGGCGAGATCGTCGGGGTCGTCGGTGAATCGGGATGTGGCAAATCCACCTTGGCCCGCCTGGTGCTTCGGCTGATCGAGGCCAGCGCGGGAGAGGTCCGTTTCGACGGGCAAGACATCGCCCAGCTGTCGGCGGGGAATTTGCGGCGGTTGCGCCGTCACATGCAACTGGTGTTCCAGGATCCATATTCGGCGATCGATCCTCGTTTTTCGATAAGAGATGCGTTGCTTGAGCCTTTCCGCATCCAGGGCGTGAAGCCAGATTCGGCGGAGGCAACCGTGACCTCGCTGCTGGATATGGTTGGCCTCAGTGGTGCTGTCGCCAACAGCTATCCCCACCAGTTGTCAGGCGGACAGAAACAGCGGGTCGGCATTGCCCGTGCTCTCGCGCTCAAGCCGTCCCTTGTTGTGCTTGATGAGCCGACAGCGTCTCTGGACGTCTCGGTACAGGCGCAGATCATCGCGCTGTTGGACCAACTGCGTGGCGAGTTGAACCTTACCTATCTCTTCATTTCCCACGACCTCGGACTGGTCAGCTATTTCTGCCATCGCGTCCTTGTCATGTATCTGGGCCGTGTGGTCGAGGTGATGGCGAGCAACGCCAAGCCTTGCCACCCCTACACGCAGGCCCTGTTCGACAGCACATACGAGCCCGACCCCAAGCAACGACGCAAGGTCGCCCGGCTTTCGGGTGAAGTCCCCAGTGGCTATGATATCCCGCCCGGCTGTTCATTCGCAGCACGCTGTCCACGCGCCACTGACCTGTGCCGCCAATTATTGCCGCCCCTGATGACTATCGCCAGCGGACAGCAAGCCGCCTGTCACCATCCCTTGATCTAGAATTGCGAGGAGCAAAATTACATGAACACGCAGGACGCCTGCTATGCTGCCCTTGAGCGGCATTTCCTGACATACACGGAATTGGCCGCAGTGCCGGTGGAGGACAATGACGAGCCCCTGATTGCGATCGGCCCCGAGTTCTCAGGCAAAGTCCTCGCCGTAGACAGTACGATGAAAGTACACACGGGAGACCAGATCTTCGTCCGGTCGCGTGTGGTTCCGATGCTGGATGTGGCGCAACGCGCGCTCCGCGAAATCGCACAAGATTACGACCTGGAGGTTGTCTGTGGCTATCGGCATCTCGATGTGCAGCGCCAGCAATTCCAGGATCAGATCCAGCACGTGCAGCAAAGAACTCCCTCCCTGTCTGGTGAAGCGCTGAAGGAGGCGGCTCACCGTTTCTCGGCCGTACCGGAGGTAGCAGGGCACCCGACCGGCGGCGCGGTCGACGTCCGGATCATTCAATCGAACGGTCAGGCGCTCGCTATGGGCACTGAACTGGGCGAGGATTGCCCGGACACCTACGTCTTTTCGCCATTCATCAAGAGAGAGCACTGGCGCAATCGACAGACGCTCAGGTTCTGCATGCTTCGCGCCGGCTTTGCGCCATTTGACGGCGAATGGTGGCATTTCTCATTCGGGGACCGTGAATGGGCGCGCTATTTCGACAAGGACAGAGCGATCTACAGCCAGCTCAGTTTCTCCATGGATAAGGGCGCGGAGACGACCTCTCGTTGATTGCCGCTGGAACTGGAAGCCTGCTCGCCTCGGAGCGGGCTCCATCCTGTATTAACGTCCTGCGACGGCAGAACCTGTTTGCTCGCTAGCGAACCCAAAAGAGCGCCGCCGCGCCGATCCTTCCAAGGACCTGTCATGACCGCTTCCACACTGCCGTTCTCAAACCTTCGCCGTGCCGGCGATACAGTCTACCTCTCGGGCGAACTCGGCTTCGATGACACTGGAAAAATCTCCGGCGACATTGTGCAGCAAACCCAAAACGTTCTGCGGCGGATCGAGGCCACCCTTGGCACTAGTGGATTATCGCGACGCGATATCCTCTCCTGTACCTGCTACCTGGTGCGCAAGGACGATTTCTCCGCCTTCAACCAGGTGTATCGCGCTTTCTTCAGTCACCATCCGCTGCCGGTCCGTGTCACTGTGGTTAGCGAGTTGGTCATCGACGCGCTGATTGAAATAGCTGTCATCGCGCAGGACTGTAGCGTTTGACTTGCCGATGAGTGAGTTTGCGATCCTCGGCGCCGGCATCGTCGGTGTGACGACAGCACTTGCCCTGCAAGAAGGCGGGCATGAGGTCATCATCATTGACCGTCGGCAACCGGGCAGGGAGGCAAGCTACGGAAACGCCGGGATTGTCCAGCTCGAAGTGATGGAGCCCTATGCATTTCCGCGGGCCGCGCTTGATGTACTGCGTCTGGCACTCGGGTTGGGCAACGACGTCAGGTACCAGCTGGCGGCTCTGCCCTCCGCGGCACTGCCACTCGCGCTCTACTATCTCAACTCTGCCCCGATAAGATATCGGACAATTTCCCATATCTATAGGCAGTTGATTGGCCACTGCGCCGCGGACCACGACAAGCTGATTGCCGGAGCCGGCGCAGAACACTTGTTCGTCAGACGCGGCTACATCCAGATGCATCGCGAGGCCCGTGAGCTCGATACGGACGCCGCGCAGGCGGAACGCTACAGAAAGGACTTTGGTGTTCAGTCGCGCATCTTGACCAATCAGGCGTTGAGAGGTGAGGAGCCCTGCCTGAAGAGGGATTTCGCGGGTGCCGTGCATTGGCAACAAAGCAGAAGTTGTGTTGATCCGGGCGGGCTCGTCGCGACGTATGCAGCGCTTTTTCGCCGCCGCGGCGGCACCCTGCTGGAAGAAGAAGTGCGGTCACTGACGCAGCCTGCTTCCGGCTGGCACGTCCACTTGCGGAACGGGCGACGCCTGGCCACTGAAAACATCGTCATTGCGCTCGGTGCCTGGTCGCCATCCCTCCTCAGGCCGTTGGGCGTTTCCATGCCCATGATACGCAAGCGGGGCTACCACAGGCACTACAAAGCCGATCGCCTTCCAGGCAGGCCGTTGTTCGATGTTGCCGCCGCGGCCCTCTATTGCCCCATGAGTCAAGGGCTTCGACTGACCACGGGCGCCGAGATTGCCCGCTTCGCGTCGACCAAGACGCCTTGGCAACTGGCCCGAGCCGAACGTATGGCGCGCGAGGTGATCGATTTCGGTGAAGCCGTCGAGCCTGAGCCCTGGGCAGGTTGGCGGCCATGCATGCCAGACATGCTTCCGGTAGTTGGCGCCGTTCCCAAAATCCCCGGCCTCTGGTGCAATTTTGGTCACGGCCATCAGGGATTTACCCTTGGACCCACAAGCGCCCGGCTATTCTCGGAACTGGCGGGCGGCAGGGCCGAAGATCAGGTGACTCAGGCTGTATCCCCTGTGCGATATCTCTGAACAACGGGGTAGCGGTTGCGCCGGATACCGCTTAGATCGAGCCCGCTTCGCATTGGACCTCCTTCCAGATTCCGCCGGTATCACCGCGGAGCCCAGATGTGCTCCTGGGCCTCCGACCGGTCGTGTTGTCGGGGACTTCAACGAGTCACGCCCCAGTGCGATTACTTCGCCGATGCCTGCATCGCACTGAACAGATCGACCACGCTTTGCGGTGCGGTGTCGTCAAAAAACCGCTTTAGGTTCTGCTCGGTTTCTTGGGCCACCTTGCCGCTTCGTGGGAAGAGTCTCTTTTCGTAGACAGTGAGTGCGGCTTCGATCTCATCAGGATAGGCAAGGAGCGCCTGGGCAAGCTCCGCGCCATCAAGCATGGCGAGGTTCGCGCCTTCGCCAGAGAATGGGGACATCAGATGCGCGGCATCGCCGAGTAAAGTTGCGCCTGGCACCCGGCTCCAGCGATGACTAACCGGGAGCGCATAGATCGGTCGAAGCACTGGATCGGTGTCGCAGTCCGTGATGAGGGCAGTCAGCTGCGGAGCCCATCCTTCGAATTGCCCGGCGATATGAGCCAACCCAGCTTCAGCGTCACTGAAATCGATCGAAGCGATCCAGTCTTCCGGTTTGTTCAAGGCGACGTAGACATGCAGACTTCCGTCGGCATTGCGATGCGCCAGGATACCTTTGCCGGGCGCAACGGCCATCAGCGTGCCGCTGCCGATCGCCTCTGCGCTCGCCTTGTGGCGCGTGTCGCCATCGAAAAGGAATGTCTCGACGAAACACGTTCCCGTGTAGGCCGGCTTTGAATCAGAAAGCAGTGGACGGACCTTCGACCACGCGCCATCGGCCCCAATGACAAGGTCGCAGGTCACCTTTGAGCCGTCCATGAAGGTGATCTCATGGCGATTGTCCTCGGTAGCTGCCACGGACGTGACCTTATGGTCCCAATGGATCATATCGGCCGGGATCGAATCGATGAGCATCTTGCGAAGCTCGCCCCGGTCCACTTCAGGACGCTCGCCGCTGTGGCTGCCCGGCCTGTCGAACAAGATATGACAGTCCTTGTCGACAATCCGTTTTGCATCTTCGCCAGGACGGACGAGCTGAAGAAACGAGTCAAACAGACCTGCGGATTTGAGGGCGAGCTGACCGTTGTATGCGTGAATGTCGAGAAGTCCCCCCTGCGCTCTCGATGCAGAGGAGGCGTCGGCTTCATAGACCGTGGCTGAAACGCCATGGACATGAAGAACGCGGGCAAGCGTGAGGCCACCAAGGCCCGCACCAATGATTGCAATATGATTTCGCATTTTTAGCGCTCCAATGCATCCGTCGGAATGACGGTTGCCATGAGCCCGACTTCTCGTCGGGCGGTTGCTCTCGGAGACGCTGGCCGAACCGTGCTGTGCACAGTTGACGTGTACTCACCTGCCTGACGAAGGTGACAATGGTCAGGCAGTTGTTTTTCGCGACGGAGCCTAGAATAGGTCGGCTCCTTGCACGAAACAAGGTCCCCCTTCCCAGGAGCCACCCCGCTTTGTAGAAGGCCTTTCGCAGCCAATGTCCCGCAATGGCGCGCTTGAAAGACAGGACAAAGGCTGGCCGGTTTACGACCTGACACGACTCCGATTATCAGGAGGAGCCGTTTTCCGCGTCCATTTCCGCTATATCCTGGAACCTGTCGGCAATCCTGGCGTGAACGCGTCCGCCGTTGGCTGCACCAATGGCAACCAGCACTTCATCGGCACCCGGTGCATCGGCGATCTGGAAGTTCGCGGTGATGAAATGCGAGCGCCTCCCGTTCTCGCTCTTGTGCATCATTGGCAGTGACAACAACGCCCCCGCGGCGTTTCTGGTGTTGCAGAATTCGAGATAGGTGGAGCCGCCGACGGCATCGCGGAACAGATTGCCAAAGCGCAGCGTGTGGATCAGCGCCGAGGCGTGTTCGATTTCGCCATTGATACCGACGGCCGCGGCCTTGCCGTAGGATTCGATCTCGGCCGGCGGCATCAAGGCGGTCAGCCGCTGCGTAAGTTCGGCGCCGAGCCTGGGAGCGATGTCGATGATCTCGGGGCGAAGGTTTTCGACGAAGCCCCGTCCCATCCACGGGTTCTTCAACACGGCGGCGACGACGATCGATGTGACCGGTTTACCAGCGACCTTGCCGCCCTCGATCAGAACCTCGTCGATGAAGGTGCAGACTTTCCTGATTTCCATTCGCGCCAACGGTCCTTCCTGCCCAAACTCGAAAGGGCCAGGCTAGGAAGGCGCGCACCACGCGTCTTCCTCTGCTTCCGAGGAAAAACCGGATGTCTCGCTCTCGGAAGACGTGTAGCTTCACTCGGCCGCGAATTGCTTATATCGGCGCTCGCAGTGCCAACAGGAACAGATCGGTCAGCCGGAACAGTCGCACCAGTGAACCATCAGTCGCAAATCCTGTCGTTACGCGACGCCGCCAGCCTGATCAACTCAGGCGGCGATCTCAGCACGGTGTTGCGTGATCTGGTGTTGGCCGCCTGCCGGCATGCCGGATGGACGATGGGGTCGATCATGAGCATCGACGCACCGCATGGCCATGCTTACGTGATCGTTCGCCATGACCCGACCTTGATCCAGCGGTCGCTCCCCGACCGCTGGGAACTCGCCACCAGTCCGTCGATCGTCGCCCTGCAACGCAACGAGGCCGTCTATATCAGGGATGCCCGGGTCTCGGAGGAGTTTCCTGGCTATCGCATAGAGGCTTTCGAACGCGACTACCGCAGCGTTCTGGTAATGCCGATGAGTTGCGTCGACGAGGCCGGAAGGCCGATGGTGCTCAGCGTCATCTCGCGAGAGATCATGGACGTCAGCGCCGACGATCTCGCCTTCATCGGGATGATCGTCCATCTCGGTGAAATCGCTGTCGAGAAACAGCACAAGCTGCGCGAGGAGAAGCGTGCATCGGAACGGCTCCAGCAGGCGCTCCAGGCACACACGTCGCTGCTGCAGCAGGCCCTGGCCGAAAGCTCGATGCCTTCGCTTGCAGGCAGGATCGCAGCGCTTGTGCCCAACCCCGTCGTCGTGGTCGATTTCACCGCCAACCTGATCGTCGCCAGCCGCTCACCGAGCGAGAAGCATTTCGACGACGCGGCCTGGCAGCTTGCCGCCAGCACCAGCCTGCACCGGCAGATCATGAAGGTCGCGCGGTCGGCGGTGGATCAGCCGCACAGCGAGGCTCATACGTTCTTCCTCGACGACGGCACGCGCCGTCTGCGTCTCACCGCGAAGATCGAACCGTTGAGCGTTGATGCCGAGGCTGTCGGGGCAATGGTCATCTTCACCATGCAGGAGCCCTTCAGCCAGCTCGACCTGCTTCTGCTCGACAGCGCCAAATTCGCGCTCAGCGTCCAGATGATGCGCAGCTTCATCCGCTTCCGATTCGAGACACGCACGCTGACGGAGTTGTTCATGGAGGTGGTCGAGCATCGCTGGCACGACCCCGCAGATGTAATGCAGCGGGCGCAGCGGCTTGGCGTAGGGCTGGCATCACCAAAGCAGATGATCCTCATCGACCTGCCTGAAGCCGCCCAAAGCAGCGCCGGACGTCTGGTCGATCCGCATCATGCGGTGATCCGGTTGCTGCAGCAGAACTCGGTCGCGGCTGACATCATCGTCGTCGACAATGGCCTCGTCTGCCTGATCCCGGCTGAGCTGGGCGAAGACAGGGACCGTGTCGCCAAGCTGCTGCGCAAGGTTGCCGAGGAACTGGGGCGCCAATTCGGCCAGGAACCTTTCGTCGTTCTTTCCGGTCTCTGCACCAAACTTGCGGACTATCCCCCGGCATGGGATCGCTGCCGGCGCATGATCCGCATCGGACGCTCGTTCGGCCGGACCGGCGTCTTTGCCAGCCAGGATTTCGGCCCGCTGCCGATGCTGATCGCGGCCGCCGAGGTGGAGGATGTGCGGAGCTTCGTGCAGGACAGTGTCGGCGCCATCGCCGATCACGATCGCCAGCACGGCACCCCCTATATGGAGACGTTGTTCTCGTATCTGCGCGAAGGCTGCCGCAGCCAGGCCTGCGCTGATGCGATGGGGCTGCACGTGACCACCTTGCGGTACCGGCTGGCGCGCATCCAGGAGCTGTTCGGTGTCGATCTCGATACCCCTGAGCGGCGCTTTGCTTTCGAGCTCGCCATCCGCTTGCGCGAGGTCATCGACAACCGCGCTTCGGTCGAAAGATAGCATCGTTCCAGCCTCCGCCGTGCGGACTGTTTCCAGCCCGGGACTCTTCCCTGCTGCTTGCGTTGTTGTCCGCGATCCTTGCTCGCAAACACAGCAGCCTCTCTGCTTGCTGTTCCTATCAACAGGAGGAAGAACGGCTGCAGGTCAGCGGCTAACGTCTCGCGCAATACGAAGAGGGAACACGAGGCCAGATGCTGACGACCCCACAGCCAACGATCGATCCGATTGCACTGAGAAGGGCATTCGGAACCTTCGTGACCGGCGTCACAGTCATCACCACCCGCGACGCCGATGGCACGCCGCGCGGCATGACGGCCAACTCCTTCACGTCGGTCTCGCTTGATCCGCCGCTGCTTCTGGTTTGCGTCGGCAAGGCCGCTGCCAGCTATGCCGCGTTCAACGCGTCCGACTCCTTCGCGGTCAACCTTTTGCATGAGGGGCAGACTGACGTCTCGGCGGTCTTCGCCTCGAAGGCGCACGACAAGTTCGGCTCGATCAGCCATGACCGTGTCCACACCGGGGCGCCGATCCTCAACGAATGCCTGACCTGGTTCGACTGCACCGTGCACAACCGCGTCGATGCCGGCGACCATGTCGTTCTCATCGGCGCCGTGCAGGCGTTTGGCACCAGTCCGTCGGCACCGCTCGGCTTTTGCCGCGGACGCTATGCCTCGGTGAAGGATCCACTGCCACCGGGCTGGCTTGCTTCCCACTCGATGATCGTCGGCTATTTGATCGAAGCCGAAGGCAACATCCTGTTGCGCGCCAACGGCAAGGGCGGCTGGGTGCTGCCCAGCGCCAAGAGCCGCAAGGCGGAAAACGAACTCAAGCTCGAAGGCGGCGACGCACTGACGCTGCTTCCGGATGAGACGTTTCTTTATTCCGTCTTCGATGTCGCCGACAGCGATCCCGGCTACCTCATCTATCGCGCCCGTCTCTCCGGCGCTTCCGCCGCCCTCACATTGCCCGCGGGATTCAAGTTCTTTCCGCTGGCGGACCTTCCCTACGAAGACATTCCGGCGCGCGAAATCCGCGCGCTGCTGCGCCGCTACAGCCGCGAGCGGCACGACGAGCGCTTCAGCATCTACATGGATTCGGGCGATGGCGGGCGTCTCGCCAGCATTGATGGCGGTTCGAAGCCATGGATGCAAAGCCCCAAGGACGCCGAACAGGAACAGCCATGAAGACGTCAGTCAAATCGCTCGAGAATTCCCGCCAGCAGCTGTTCATCGGCGGCGGTTTCGTCGCACCGAAAGGCGGGCAATATATTCCAAGCTACGATCCAACGACCGCCAGGTCCTGGTATGAGCTGGCCGAGGCCGACGCATCCGATGTCGATGCCGCAGTCGCTTCAGCGCGGGCAGCCTTTGCCGATCCGGCCTGGCGCCGCATGACCCAGACCGACCGCGGCAAGCTCGTCTATCGCCTGGCGGAGCTGGTGCTCGAACATTCCGACGAGCTGGCGCTGATCGAGACACGCGACAATGGCAAGCTGCTCAAGGAAATGCGGGCGCAGATGCGCGCCATACCGGATTCCTACAGCTATTTCGCCGGAATGGCCGACAAGCTGCTGGGCGACACCATCCCCGTCAACAAGCTTGACATGCTGAACTTCAACATGCGCGAGCCGCTTGGCGTCATCGGCATGATCACGCCGTGGAACTCGCCGCTGATGCTGCTCACCGGCACCTTGGCGCCTTGCCTTGCCATCGGTAACACCGTTGTCATCAAGCCGTCCGAACACGCCACCGCCTCGACGCTGGCGCTGGCCGAACTGATCATGGAAGCCGGCTTCCCCGCCGGCGTCGTCAATGTCGTGACCGGCACCGGCACCAGCGCCGGCGACGCGCTGACGCGTCATCCCGACATCGCCAAGATCGTCTTCACTGGCAGCACGGCCACCGGCCGGCGGATCGCCACCAACGCGGCCGCAAACCTGGTTTCGTGCCAGATGGAGCTTGGCGGGAAATCACCTCAGGTCGTCTTTGCCGACGTCGACTTCGACCATGCCGTCAACGGCGTCGTCTCCGGCATCTTCGCGGCCGCCGGCCAGAGCTGCGTTGCCGGATCGCGCTGCTTCGTCGAGGCCAGTATCTATGACCGTTTCGTCGACGCGCTGGTCGAGCGCGCCAGGCGGGTCAGGGTGGGCCACCCCCTGAATGACGATACCGACATGGGTCCGCTGGCGCTGTCGGCACAACTTGCCAAAGTTGAAAGCTACGTCGCCTCGGGCGTCCATCAGGGGGCGAGGATCGCGGCCGGTGGCCGCAGACCGCAATCGGCCGCGCTCGCGGAAGGCTGGTATTTCGAGCCGACCGTCATGGTCGACGCCCGCAACGACATGGACTTCATGCAGGAGGAAATCTTCGGTCCGGTCGTCGGCGTCATCCCCTTCTCGTCGGAAGAGGAGATGACCGCGCTCGCCAATGACACGCGCTACGGACTGTCCTCCGGCATCTGGACCAAGGACATCGACCGCGCGCTGCGCTTTGCCCGCAATGTCGATGCCGGAACCGTCTGGATCAACACCTATCGCGCCTCGTCGTTCATGTCGGCCAATGGCGGCTTCAAGGAAAGCGGCTATGGCCGCAGGGGAGGCTTCGACGTGATGGAGGAGTTCTCGCGGCTGAAGAACATCATGATCGATTATTCCGGGCTCATGCAGGACCCATTCGTCATCCGCCTGCGCTGAGCATCACCCACACCGACCACAAAGGACGGGACAACAGAAATGAAATTTGCAGTGTCGCTGACCATGGAGCGCTTCTCGCCCGACATGCCGATGTCGAAGGTGAAGAGCAATCTGCTCGAGCTGGCGCAGATGGCCGACGCGGGCGGCTTCGAGACGCTGTGGACGGCAGAGCATCATACGATCGAGTGCACCATCTCGCCCAATCCGTTGATGACCCTGACCTGGCTGGCGCAGCACACGCAGCAGATCCGGCTTGGCACCTCGACGCTGGTGGCGCCGTACTGGAGCCCGATCCGGCTGGCTGGCGAAGCCGCCCTTTGCGATCACCTGACCGGCGGCAGGCTGGAGTTCGGCATAGCCCGTGGCTCCTATCAATACGAGTTCGACCGCATGGCCGGCGGCATGCCGCAGCAGGAGGGTGTCGCCTATCTCAAGGAACTGGTGCCGGCAGTGAAGAAACTGTGGGCCGATGATTATGCGCATGACGGCCACTATTGGAAGTTTCCGCTGGCCGCGGGCGTGCCCAAGCCATTGCAGACGCCGCATCCGCCGATCTGGGTGGCGGCACGTGACCCCGGCACATTCGACTGGGCCGTAGGCATCGGTGCCAACATCCTGTCGACGCCGCTTTCAGCGCCCGCGGCCGAGATTGCCGTGCTCGGCGAAAAATTTCGCAAGGCGGTCGCCGACCATCCGGAAGTGCCGCGCCCACGCCTGATGATGCAACGCCGCACCTGCATCTACGATCGCCCGGAGGACTGGGAAGTCGCGGTCCGCCACGCCATCGACTACGGGCGCTCCTTCGAGAACCTCTTCCAGAACATCGGCACGGTAAAGAACGGTTTCCCCGAGGCTGTGCCTTATGAAAGCGTCAAGGGCAAGGACAACTACAATCCCGAGAGCATCCGCAAGAACCTGATGTTCGGCACGCCCGACGAGATCATCGAGAAGCTTGAGGACTACGAGGCCGCCGGCGTCGACCAGTACTGCCTGGGGCTGACCTTCAACCTACCGTTCGAGCTGCAGAAGAAGACGATCCGGCTGTTCGTCGACGAGGTCATGCCGCACTTCGCGGCACGCAATCGCACCAGGGCTGTCGTTGTGGGGCACTGATGGCGATGGCGACCGGTTTCTTCGTCCACGGCGATGTGGCGCTCAACTATCGTGTCGACGGGAACGGGCCACAGAAGCTGGTCTGCATCCATGGCGTCGGCTCCTATCTGGAAGCGTGGCGCGGCGTCGTCGCTCGCCTGCCGGATCAGTTCACCGTGCTCACATTTGATCTGCGTGGCCATGGCGGGTCGGCGCGCATCAAGGGACGCTACGAGATTGATGACTTCGTCGGCGATACGCTGGCGCTGGCCGATCATGCTGGCTTTGCGCGCTTTCATCTTGCCGGCTTCTCGCTGGGCGGCCTTATAGCCCAGCGCCTGGCACTGACCCATCCCGATCGGCTTCAAAAGCTGGTGCTGCTGGCGACCGTCGCCGGGCGCTTGCCGGAAGAACGGCAGGCGGTTCTGCGTCGTCTCGCCGCTTTGACCGCCAGCCAGCCGAGTGCGCACCATGCCGCGTCGCTCTCGCGGTGGCTGACCGAGGAGTTTCAGGAGCGCAACCCGGATGTGATCGCCGAGCTGCATCGGCGCGACGCCGAGAACGATCCTGCGTGCTACGCCGCCGCTTACCGGGTTCTGGCCGAGACAGATTTCGGCGGCATCCTCGACCAGATCAGGTCGCCGACACTGATCGTGACGGGGGAGGACGACCAGGGATCCAACCCGCGCATGGCGCGTCATATGCACGACCAGATCCGCGGCTCGCGGCTCGAGATCCTGCCGGGGTTGCGGCATTCGATCCTGATCGAAGCGCCCGGGTCGGTCGCTGGCCTGATAGCGGATTTCCTGGATGACCACTCACGACGGGCAGGGGCGACCAGCCATGGATAGCAAATTGCAGAAAGCCGGCGAGGCAGTCCGCCGCAAAGTACTGGGCGACGACTATGTCGACCGCGCAATCGGCAATGCCGACGACTTCTCCAGGCCCCTCCAGGACATGCTCAACGAGTATTGCTGGGGCACATGCTGGACTGACGCCGCGCTCGATCTCAAGCAGCGCAGCCTGCTCAATCTCGGCATGCTTGCGGCACTGGGGCGCATGCATGAATTCGGCGTGCATTTTCGAGGTGCGATGCGCAACGGGCTTGGCGACGACGAGCTGCGGGCGGCCCTGATCCAGATCGCGGTCTATTGCGGCGTTCCGGCAGGTGTCGAGGCCTTCCGTGTCGCGCGTGCGGTGCGCGACGAAGCCAAGGCCGACACGCCATGACAAGCGTTTCGCGACCGTCGGCTTACCTTCGTTCCGAGCAATCGGCGCGGCAAACCTCCTCTGCCTCGCCGGAAGACGGCGACGGCAGTCTCATTTCTAAATTAGCAACAACAACAAGGGGAACGGTGCACATGAAAACATCTCTGAAATTGGCGACATTGGCGGCTTCGCTTGCCCTGACATTGACGACGCTTCCGGCTCAGGCCGGCGCGGTGCTGGACCGTGTCGTGGCGGCCGGAACTCTCAAGGTCGCAACTGACGCCAACTGGGCGCCGCAGTCCTTCCTCAATGCCAGCAACGAGCTGGACGGCTTCGACATCGATGTCGCCAAGGAGATCGGCAAGCGCATCGGCGTCAAGGTCGAGTTCGTGACGCCGGGCTGGGACATCATCACCGCCGGCAACTGGGTCGGCCGCTGGGACATGCATGTCGGCTCGATGACGCCGACGAAGAAGCGCGCCGAGATCTTCGATTTTCCCGCTGTGTACTACTACACGCCAGCAGCGGTTGCGGTTCACAAGGACAGCAAGGCCAAATCGTTGAGCGATCTGGATGGCAAGGTTGTCGGCGCGACGACGACATCGACCTTCGAAGCCTATGCCAAGAAGGATCTGACGCTCGACGCGGCCGGTGCGCCGCCATTCGAATACAAGCTCAACCCGAAGGAAGTGCACTCCTACGAGAACTCCACCACCGCTTTCGACGATCTGCGGGTCGGTGACGGCGTTCGGCTCGATGCCGTCGTCTCGTCGCAGCCCAGCATCGTCGATGCCGTGAAAGCCGGTTATCCGATCAGGCAGATCGGCGATCCGGTGTTTTATGAGCCCCTGGCTGTCGCAATCGAACACGGTGACCCGGAATTCTCGGCCAGGATCGCCGATGCCGTGAAGGCCATGAAAGGCGACGGAACGCTGAGCACGCTCTCCAGGAAATGGTACGGGGTCGACTACTCGGTCGTAAAGTAGTTCCGACGTTCGCTGGCGGCTCGCCTGTGCGGGCCGCCGACCATTCGAAGGGACAGGCTATGCTCTACCCCGATACCGTCGAAGCTGAAGTCCTCGTGCACAAGCCGTGGTTTGTGGCGACGATGTTCGGCGTCGTCTTTGCGATCTTCCTCGCTTTCAACCTGACGTCGACGAGCTTCGGCGAATTGATGCGCCCGGTCATCGGCGAACCGTCGCAGAGCGGCCTCTATGGTCGGTTTGCCATCGCCTTCGTGATCGCGCTTCTGTTCGTCCTCAATGTCGTCCTGATCGGCTTCGCCTCGCTGCGTGTCCAGATCGCCATCGTCTGGTTCGAACTGCTGCTGCTCTTCCTGGCCTTCTTCGCGACCTTTCATCTCAGCCTGCCCTTCATCCGGGAAAAGCTGCCATTCCTGATTTCCCAGGGCGTGGTGACCACGCTCTACGTCTCGGCCATCTCCATCATCATCGCCTCCCTGATCGCCATACTGGGTGCCGTAGCCAAGCTGTCCACCAACGGCTTCGCCTACGCCATCGCAAGCTTCTACACTTCGTTCTTTCGCGGCCTGCCGCTCCTGATGCAGGTTTATCTGATCTATCTCGGCCTGCCGCAACTGGGCTTCGTGGTCGGTGCGGTTCCCGCCGGCATCCTGGCGCTCTCGCTGTGCTACGGCGCCTACATGACCGAAATTTTCCGATCGGGAATCCAGAGCATCGACCGTGGTCAATGGGAAGCATCGCGCTCGATGGGTTTTGGCTTTTCGTTGACCATGCGCCGGATCATACTGCCGCAGGCGCTTCCGGTCATCATTCCGCCGACCGGCAACCAGTTCATTTCCATGCTCAAGGACAGTTCGCTGGTCTCGGTCATCGGCGTCTGGGAACTGATGTTCCTTGCCCGCACGCTGGGTCAGAAGACCTTCCAGCACATGGAGATGCTGATTTCGGCGTCTCTCATCTACTGGATGCTGTCGATCTGCCTCGAGCTGATCCAGTCCCGCATCGAACGACACTATGCCAGGAGCAAGGTGCGATGAGCGCTCAAGCCATCATTGAAGCCAGAGCCGTCTCCAAATGGTACGGCCAGTTCCATGCCCTGAAGGACATCAATCTGACGGTCCACAAAGGCGAACGCATCGTCATCTGTGGTCCGTCCGGCTCCGGAAAGTCGACACTGATCCGCTGCTTCAATCGCCTCGAATCGCATCAGGAGGGCGACATCGCCGTCAACGGCATCCATCTTCACCCAAAGATGAAGAACGTCGCCGACGTGCGCAGCAATGTCGGCATGGTGTTCCAGCACTTCAACCTGTTTCCGCATCTGACCGTGCTGATGAACTGCATGGCCGGGCCGATGTGGGTCAAGGGCGTTTCCGCCGCCGAGGCACGCAAGACCGCGCTGCAGTTCCTGGAGCGCGTGCGCATTCCCGAACAGGCGAACAAATTCCCGGTCCAGCTGTCGGGCGGCCAGCAGCAGCGCGTCGCCATTGCGCGAAGCCTGTGCATGAAGCCGGCGGTAATGCTGTTCGATGAGCCGACATCGGCACTCGACCCGGAAATGGTGTCGGAAGTGCTCGATACGATGACCGGGCTAGCGCGCGACGGCATGACTATGGTTTGCGTCACTCATGAAATGGGCTTTGCACGGGCGGTGGCCGACCGCGTCATCTTCATGGATGCCGGCCAGATAGTCGAGGAAGGCAAGCCGGACAGCTTCTTCGGCAATCCTCAGCACGATCGCACCAAGCTGTTTCTCAGCCAGATACTGAAGCACTGATACGCACATTTTGCCAAGCCAATGGCGGTGAGGGTAGTGGGTCAGTTATTCAGCGATAATGCGGACGGTCTCTGCTATGGTGGAGCGCAAGTCTCCACCCGTGCCGCCGCTCGCATCTGAAAGCGTCGGGCGCTTTCAACAGCAAGATGGTTAGGCTCCCACTCGCTGATCGGGATAAGGCTCGTTGCGGATTAGCTCGAACGTCGCTTTTACCACAAACAGCGGCGCGGTTGTACCGGCATGAACTTGCAATGCGACTTGGCGGAATGTGCCGTTCGGCATCTGGTCCTTGGCTATTTCGAGCAACGCCCTTGCTGCCTCATCTTCGGCAGAAGCTAGGGTTGGAAGGTCTGTGCCTTCCGTGTCCGGGTATGAGGTTCCATTGTCGACTAGATCGAAGAAGAAGCGGGCCATTTAGCCCTAATCGCGAACCCTCAGAAATGTTTCATTGCTACTACATCTCAATCAGGGCGTAGGCCACGCCGAAGATTGCAAGCGTTGCAGCCGCAAAAAACGCCCAGCCTTTTAAGGCGGCGCGCACATCCTCTGGCTTCGCGCCCTTCTGATTATCGTATTCGTCCATAGTAAAGACCCTGGTTCATCGGTCTGTCTTGATACCAACATCAATCGGCAGTGGGCAACCCTTCGGTGGGGTCTGTCAGGCGAACGCGCGCTTCTTATAGGAGCCGCGCACCGCCGGCTTCTCGGATTCCTTCGCTTCGATCAGGGCCACGATATCGCCAAACTCCCAAAGTTTGCCAGTCACGCCAGCGGCCATTGCCGGGGTCAGCCGCAAGGTCGCATGGATACGGCCAAAATTGTAGTACATGAAGTGAAGCGCCACGGCGTTGGCGTGAGCCTCCACCTTTTTGGAACTGGCGCCGGTGACGAGAAATGTGGCGCTGAGCCTGACTCCTGCTCGGCCTATCGCCGTGTCAGGCGGCCCTGCTTGCTGCGCCGTCGTTCGAATAGGCGGGGAAGTCCGTGTACCCCACTTCACCGTTGCGGGTGTAATAGACGGACCGGTCCGCCACAGCCAATGGCCAGCTGGCGCGGCCTGGGCATGCTCGACGTCATTGAAGCCGCCGCACCATATGAACGCGCCGGGGAACAACGCTCGCGCCTTGGCGAGCATGTCATGGTCGAGATGGCGCGCCTCGAACGTGACCGATTCCATGTTGCCGTCGGGCAGCAGCTCATAGAGCAGATGGACATAGGCCACGCCGCGGCGCCCGAGCTGCTCGACGATGTACAGGAACGTCTCCTCGACGAGGCGATCAGCGGGCATCGAACCATATACTTGCCGAACGGTGAAAGGCGAACCCCCACGCGTCCCGGGCCGAATTCCGCCACGACCGCGTCGACGACTTCCATCAGGAAGCGCGTACGATCTTCCATGCTGCCGCCGCCATAGCAGTCTGTGCGGGTGTTGAGCACCGAGTTCATGAACTGCTCGATCAGATAGCCATTGGCGGCATGGATCTCGATTCCGTCAAACCCGACCTCCCGGGCATTGGCGGCGGCTTTGGCGAAGGTTCCCACCATGGCCGTCACTTCCTCGGTGCTGAGCGGCCTCGGCATCTCTGCCGCCATGAAGCGCAACCGGCCGTCCGGGCCATGGGCGAATACCTCTGAGCCGACGGCCTGTTCCGCGGTCACACCCACTGGCGCCTGGCCGTTCGGCAGAAGCGAGGAATGCGCCAGTCGGCCGACATGCCACAGCTGCATGAAGATGGTGCCGCCCTGACGATGAACCTCTTCGGTCACCGGGCGCCAGGCCTGCTTTTGGGCTTCGGAGTGAATCCCGGGAATCCGCGCGTAGCCGTGGCTGGACGTGATCCACGTCGTTGACTTCGGAGATGATCAGGCCGGCGCTACCGCGCTGACCGTAATATTTGACGGTCAGTTCGTTCGGGAGGTCGCCATCTGTCGGAAGGGCGCCCTCGGAGGTAGAGCCGGTTGTCGTCGTCTGCAGGGATTACCGGTCCCGCCAGCCCTCCCGCAAATCCTTTGGACGAACCCGAGTAGATTGCCAACGCGACCGAGAATGTTTAACCAATAGGCTTCCATGTTGTCTCCGCTCACCGGAACCGCAATGGACCCAAACTGTGCTTGCGAGCGACGTTCTCAAATCCCGGCACGGCGTCAGGGCGCCCGACCGGTGAAAAGATCGTGGAACCGCTGCAGGTACAGCGGCCAGCCTTGATCGCTATCGACCCCACCGCGCACGCTCTCCCAGCCTTCGCCGTGGCGCTCGAAATTCCTGTGCTCGATCTCAACCCTGGTCCGGTTCTCCGTCTCCGCCGTGAACCGGACTTCCCATTCGCTGGTCTTGTTCAGGTCGGTCTCAATCTGCCACCGCGGGTTGATATCCCAACTCAGAACCAGCCGGCTCGGCGGATCGTAAGTCAATACACGAGCCCAGCGACACTCGCTGCCGTCGACGCCGCGATCGTAAACGTGCCCCCCAACCCAGGCTTCAAAGATCGTCTCAGCAATGGGCACTTTGAGAAGATTGTGCTCGCGAGGTTTGAACCTGCCGAAATCCTCGGTGAAGACCTTGAAGGCACGCGCCATAGATGCCTCGACGACGACGGAGTGCCTTACAGGCTCGGTAGCAGGATGCTTGCTCATACCTGGTCCTTCTTTGGAGGCTCGACGGCTAGTTTGTAGCCCGCCAGGGTCTTGCTCCAGAACTGATCGACTTCCGCGCGCAGACTTGCCAGGCCGCCGGGATCGATACGATATATGCTTTCCTTGCCCGAGCGCGTGTCGGCAACAAGCCCGGCCTCCTTGAGTACCTTCAGGTGCTGAGAGACCGCTGGTCTGGTTACAGGCAGCGCACGAGCAAGTCCGCTGACCGAACAAGGCTGTTCGAGCAACAGTTCGAAGATCGTTCGTCTCGTCGAATCTCCGAGCGCAGTCCAGTAGTTCGCGTTAGTGGCCACTAACGCGAACTTAAATCGACGGGCCTTCCATGTCAACCTTGGAGTAGTCGACGGGCGGCCCGTTGACTCTGATTAAGCCGCCTTGGCGGCCCCGTCTCGTCGCGCCTCCCGGGCGAGCCGCGGCGCATGCAAAAGCGCGAGCCGATGAGAGCGTTGCAGGACGATCTTGCCAAGGACCCGGACAGCCGATGCCGAGGTCATTACTGCAACCGGCTCCGATCCTGAGCCGATGGGAGGATCAGCGCGTCGCCGCCGGGAGAAGGTGAATTGACGGATGCATTCCCCTGTTGTCTCACCGCCTCTATCAACTCATGTGTTGCTTGAGCGACCTTGGCAACGGGCAATCGGTGCACGCAGTAGACGCCGCCCGGGTTGTTGGGTTTGCACAAATGGGGAGCAACACACTGGCAAGGCAATGGCGGCTCAACCGTGCGGTAAGGCACGCCAACTGGCCCCCAGACATCTGGGGGAGTGAGCCCGTAGAGGCCCACAACTGGAGTTCCGACCGATGCGGCCAAGTGCATTGGGCCGCTCTCGTTTCCCAGGAAGATAAACGCGTCCGCAAGCAATGCTGTTAGTGTCTCAAGCGAGGCTTTGCCAACAACGCTTGCCAACGGGGAGACCGCCACATTCAGGATACGTTGCGCGATTGCGCTCTCGTCAGGTCCGCCAATCAGCAGTGACCGCAGGCCCGTCGTTTCATAAACTTCATCGATCACTGCGGCGAACCGTTCAGGTTGCCAGCACCGCCCTTCGAACCTTGGTCCGGCGTGCACCGCGACGAAAGCTTTTGCATTCAGATTGCTCTGAGCCAGAATCTGGGTCGAAGCGCCTCGTCCGATGGATGTGGGCTCAAGCCTCGGTGTCACTTCACTCGACGTTATCCCGAGCGCTCTCAGCGGCGAAAGATATCGGTACAGGTAATGCGCGCCTCCCTGGCCGAAGGTTTCAGCAAATATATTGGCAGGCTGACTTTCCCAAGATTTTAGAGGCACTTCGGGGGGATCGTATCCGACGCGCATTGGGGCGCCGATCAGCTTGTGTAGCATCCTCGATGTCTTCGAGTCGGTCAGATCGATGGTGAGATCGAATTTTCGGCGGCGGAGCTCAGCGACCAAGCTTGAATATTCCTTCAAGCGCCTGGTTAGGCTTCTACCACCACCTCGAGGGTCGAATCCGATGGCTATGTCTGCGATACCCTGGCTGACCACCAAGTCTCGCAGGCCAGGAGCGCAAAGCATGGCCATGATGGCGTGTGGGTAGGCGACGCGCAGATTTCGCATAAGCGCCGAGGTCAGAATGACGTCCCCGATGTACTTTGCCTGGATAACCAGAATGGATTTGACAGCCAGCCGATCAGCCATCGAGATATTCAGCACGTCAAAACGATGGGGCAGGATGTTGGTCATTGGGCGCGCACACACGTCCAAGAGAGCTCATGTGCCGCTTGTGGTGATCGATGGATCGGCAGCCTTGGAACCTCCGACCCATGCACCTCTCGTTTGTTCCACAAACAAAAAGGCAATCCCACGCAGCGCTCGCTGCCTGGGAGGAGCGGAACCGGGGCCTGTCGGTCTGCGGATGCCGTGGTCATGGCGTCTGTCCCTGCCAAAGCGGCAATCCGCTTTCTCTGGCGAAGTCTCTATCTTCCGCGTAGATGGGCTCGCCTCTTCTCGCCACCCGCCGAAGCAAATCCGCATCTTCGTCGGCATGATATCGGAAGGCGTTTCGGCTATCGTATCCATGCCCGGCCTGAGACAGGGAAAACCCGCTGACCACAACCGGAGCGAAGCCGGCGAAACGCGCAAGCATGACAGCGAAAGCCCCCGTGGAGATGTTCCGGTGCCAGCCGCGGGATACGTGAAATTTGCCGCTAAGCCGCCAGACGATGTTGGCAAGCTGCCACCTGGTAAGCGCCTGCAAGGTCTCGTAACGATAATCGAAGGTGCGACAGCCGGCTTTCAGCTTGTCCTCCACGTCAGGCCAGATCGGGACGATCAGATGCTTTGCCTGCCGCCCTTTTAGCAAGTCACGCTTGTAGAAGTCCTGCTCACCTTGGCCAACCAGAATGCCGCGACGCATCAGCGCCATATCAGGAGCGGCGAGGCCAAAGGTTTCCGCCAAAATCTGGGAAGCGTTGACGGTTATAAGCGCCCAACCGGCATCATGTCCGTACGGGAGGCGAAAATTCGGCGCCGATCCCATGACCAAGGCGGGACCCGTGAGCCTAGGCAAGCGGAGGATGGGCTTTGAGAGCACGGGCAAGAGATCCGAAAGCGGAGGTTTAATGCGGGGATCTGAACCGCATTTTCCTCAACCGCACGCAGAATGCTTTCTTCTCGGCTCCACAATTCGTCCCATTGTGTGGCGCCCGACCAACCGGCAAACCAGGGACCGCCGAGCGTGTAGTGCGCCAGCGACACCTCGGCGGGGTCGAGTTCGGAAGCCGACGCCCCTACGAGGTAGTTCCATGCCAGAGGCAACTCCCCGATCTCATGATCCTCGAGCCATTTGAAGGCGTGGAGGTCACGTCCGGGCCACGTATTAAGCATTTCGTTCGTCAGTCGTTTGTTGGCGGGATGATCTAGATTCCACAAAACGACCGACGACCAGTTCTTGCGCCGATAGAACGTCTGCGTTTGTCCGTCCATCTTGACGGCTTCAGACTCGCGTTGCCGGTGCTTAACCGCCATGATCGCGTAGGAAGGATCGACCAGGTCGAGCAGCTTGACGGGATCCTGCAGAAAAAGAACGTCACAATCGCAGAACATGGCCCAGCCGCCTTGCCGCATAAACGGAACGGCAAAGCGCGATATGGCAAACTCGGTCGCCATCGGTGCCTCGGAGATCGGGCACCAGAGCCTACCGTCACGTACCTCCATCGGTCGCTTCATGATTCCTTGGGCTTCAAGGTCTTTGAGCACCAGTGGGTGGATCTGCAACGGCGTGCTTGTCCGGCGGAAGGCGCTCCATCGCGCCACCTCGAGGACTCGGGCTTCGCGTGGGTCGTACCCGATGTAGATTGGCATCATAGTGTAACTCTGCAGTTGGAAGTGAGTTTGCCCGAATTATGCAAGGTTGCGCGGCTGGCGGTAGACCCCAGGTAAATGGATCAACCCGCCGCGATGGCGATCGTGCAAGGCCAGAGCGCCACAGTCGGGATATTGTTGCAGTGAGGCCGGAGTCAAGCAACCGTGAGCGACGGTATTTCGTTTGGCTCGACGGAACATTGGCCGGGCCGGCGGCCCAATAAAGCGAACAGATGTTATCGCGCTCGCTAGCTCCTTTTCCGTGAATGGCTTGCTGAGAATCTTGATCTCGGGAGTGCCAGGGAGTTCGGCGTAGCCTGTTGCTACAATGACGGGGACGCTCGGCCACTTGTCTTTAATCGCCTTCGACAGCTGTAGGCCAGTCGTCTTCGGCATCGCGTAGTCCGTTATAACGGGGTCGAACCGGTGCTCCTCCAACAGCGCAAGGAAGGCGGCCGCAGAATGCGCCTTCGCAACGGTATGGCCGAGATCCTCGAGCATCGCAGCGGTATTCAACAGGACCAGGGCGTCCCCATCATCCACCGCCAGAATTCGCAGAGACACCGCCTCGATGACTTCCTCGGTCAGAACATCCGGCCCGCGCGCGACTTCTGAGCTCGCGGTTGCGATCGGCAGCCATAGTTCCGCTGTGGTTCCGGTTCCCCTGGAGCTCTTGAGCACTAGGCACCCGCCCATTTGCTCTGTCATCCCATGCACCATGGACAGACCGAGACCCGTACCTTTGCCAGCGCCTTTTGTGGTGAAAACGGTTCCGTCGCCCTTCGTCCATTCCTTCGCCACTGTCGGCTGCCGAGAGGCAGACATAATGGCCGGGAGCCAAGCCAGCACCATTGCTTTCGCCGACCTGTTCCATCCGGGCGGAAATGATGATCGGCCCACCATCAGGCATGGCGTCACTGGCGTTGACACACAGGTTGAGCAAGGCAAGTTCGATCTGACTTTCATCGATCATTACATGATCGAGCGAGAGCGGAAATTTCGTTTCTATGATCGCCCTTGAGCCAAGCGACCGCTCCAGCAATTCTCTCATTCCCTGGATTTAGGCCAATTAGGTCGACAGGCTTTGGATCGAGTTGCTGCCGCCAGGCAAAAGCCAGCATGCGCTGCGTCAAGGACGCTCCCCGTCGCGCCCCGAGCACCGCGTTGTCGAGAAGACGCAGCAATTGTGGATCGTCGGGAAGTCGTTTGCGGAGCAGCTCGAGACTTCCCAAAATCGCCATCAGCAAATTGTTGAAATCGTGGGCGACGCCGCCCGTTAGCTTGCCGATCGCATCCATTTTCTCCTGCGCCTTCTTCCGCTCCGTAATGTCGCGTGTGATCTTCGCGAACCCCAGGAGTTCGCCATCCTCGTGCCGAATGGGCGTCGATGACCACGTGGGACCAGAACGCAGTGCCGTCTTTGCGTATACGCCAGCCTTCGCGCTCAACTCGCCCTTCACGGGCGGCGATCTCCAGGGCACTTTGCGGACTGCCCCGCTCACGGTCCTTGAGAGTATAGAATTGCGAAAAGTGCTTGCCGATTAATTCATCTGCCGAATAACCCTTGATGCGTTCCGCACCCGCATAATGCGCTGACCCTTGGCGTTGAACAGATGCAACTGGGTGAGGTCCGGCGCCAGGAAAACCTTCTGGCCCGGCATCACGGAAATCCGCTCGCGCAGCAACGCGCTCAGCGTGTTGTTGCCGGCTTTGGCCATGACAAGGGTTTCCGCGCCGGTCGGCTCGACCACTTCGACCACCGCCGGCACGCCGCTGTCTGAGAGCTTGAGATGTTCGGGCCGGATGCCCCAGGCAAGCGCACTTTCGCCCTGTCCCAACGCAGGCAGCGGAAATACCGTGCCGTCGCTGGCGACAAAACCGTCCGTAGTGGTGCGGCCGTCCAGGATGTTCATCGACGGCGAGCCGATGAACTGGGCAACGAACAGATTGGCCGGCCGGTCGTAGAGATCGAGCGGGGCGCCGACCTGTTCGACGATGCCGCCATTCATGACGACGATCTTGTCGGCCATAGTCATGGCTTCGACCTGGTCGTGGGTGACGTAGACGATGGTGGTTCCCAGGCGCTGGTGCAGCGCCTTGATTTCGGCGCGCATCTGCACGCGCAGCTTGGCGTCGAGGTTGGAGAGTGGCTCGTCGAACAGAAAGACCTTCGGGTCGCGCACGATAGCGCGGCCCATGGCGACACGCTGGCGCTGCCCGCCGGAAAGCTGGCGCGGATAACGATCCAGCAAGTCCTGCAGTCCGAGGATCGTCGCGGCACGCGCAATCTTGGCGTCGATCTCGCTTTTATCGATCTTCTTCAGCGTCAGTGCGAAGGCCATGTTCTCACGCACCGTCATGTGCGGGTAGAGCGCATAGTTCTGGAAGACCATGGCGATATCGCGCGATTTCGGCGCGACATCGTTGATGATCTTGCCTTCGAGCGCGATCTCGCCGGCGCTGATGTCTTCCAGGCCGGCGATCATCCTGAGCAAGGTCGACTTGCCGCAACCGGACGGGCCAACCAGGATGACGAATTCGCCCGACGCGATGTCGACGGACACGCCGTGGATGACCTTCGCCTTGCCATAGGCCTTATCGACACCTGATATGGTGAGCGCACTCATTGGTATTTTCCTTAGAAAGAGACCTTGTCGCCGCCCTTGAGCTGCAAGATCTGCCGTGCCTCGTCAGGGGTGGCGACCGAAGCGCCAAGCCCTTCGATGATCTGGTGTACCTTGCGCACCTGCTCGGCATTGGATTTCGCCAGTTGGCCCTTGCCGATCCAGAGCGAGTCCTCCAGCCCGACGCGCACATTGCCGCCGAGCGCAATGGCCTGGGTGGCGATCGGCAGCTGGCTGCGGCCGGCGCCCAGCACCGACCAGTGGTAGTCCTGTCCAAACAGCCGGTCGGCGGTGCGCCTCATATGCGCGACATCTTCCGGATGGGTGCCGATGCCGCCCAATATGCCGAACACGCTCTGGACGAAGAACGGCGCCTTGACCAGGCCGCGCTCAACGAAATGGGCGAGCGTGTAGAGGTGGCCGATGTCGTAGCACTCGATCTCGAAACGCGTGCCGTTTTGCGCGCAGGTGCGCAGGATGTGCTCGATGTCGCCAAAGGTGTTGCGGAAGATGCGGTCGCGCGAGCCTTCGAGATAGGGGCGTTCCCAGTCATGCTCGAAGGTCTTGAAGCGCTCCAGCATTGGGTAGAGGCCGAAATTCATCGAGCCCATGTTGAGCGATGCAACTTCCGGCGCAAAGGTCGCCGCCGGCTTGACGCGCTCCTCGACGCTCATTGTCGCGGCGCCGCCTGTGGTGATGTTGATGACGCAGTCCGAGCGTTGCTTGATCACCTTCAGGAAGGGCGCAAACGCCTCGGTCGACTGGTCGGGCCGGCCGTCGGCGGGGTTGCGCGCATGCAGATGGACGATGGCAGCGCCGGCCTCGGCCGCGCCGATCGCGGCATCGGCAATCTCTTGGGCGCTCACCGGCAGATGTGGCGACATGGACGGCGTGTGGATCGAGCCGGTAACCGCGCAGGTGATGATGATCTTGTTCTGGTTCGCCACTTGAAATTCCTCGTCTATTTGACCGCAGTCTATTTCACCGCGCCTTGGGTGATGCCGGAGATGAACTGCTTCGACAGCACGATGTAGAGCAGCGTTATCGGCAGCGCCGCCAGAGTCAGCCCGGTGAACATCACGCCCCAGTCGGTGGTGAACTCGCCGACGAAGACGGTGAGGCCCTGCGGCAAGGTTTTGAGCTCGTCCGAGGTGATCAGCACCAGCGGGAAGAAGAAGTCGTTCCAGATCGGCACGGCGTTCTGGATGGCGACGATGACCAGGGCCGGGCGCGCCAACGGCAACATGATCGAGCGCATGATGCGAAATTCGCTGGCGCCGTCCATGCGTGCGGACTCTTCCAGTTCGCGCGGCAAGGTCCGGAGGAAGCCGGTCATGATGAACACCGCCGAAGGAATGCCCATGGCGACATAGACCAGCACCAGGCCGGCATAGCTGTCGACCAGCCCAAGCGAATCCAGCTGGATGAACAGCGGAATGATCGCCAGTTTCAGCGGCACCGTCATGCCGCTGAGGAAAAACATCAGCACCAGCGCGCTCAGCCTGAACTGGTAGCGGGCAATCGCATAGGCGGCCATGGTGCTGAACAGGAGGATCAGCGCCACCGCGGCCATGGTGATGCCGACGGAATTGGCGAGGTAGCGGACGAAATTGGTTTCGCTCCACACCCGCTCGGCATTGGCCAGCGAAAAGTGCGCCGGCAGGGCGAAGGGGCGAGCTGAAGATTTCGGCGTTGGTCTTGAACGACGACATCACCATGACGAACAGCGGATAGATCATGATGACGGCGTTGATCGCCAGCATCAGCTGGATGGCGCCATTCTTCAGCAACTCGGCGGGTTGCCCGGTGCGGGCTGTCGCGCTCACAGCTCGATCTCGCGACGGCGCAGGTAGCGAAGCGCGATTGCAGTGACGCCTGCAACGATGATGAACATCATCACGGCCAGCGCGCTGCCCTGGCCGAAATCCTGGATCCCGGTCGTCGTCGAACCGAAGGCGGTGCGGTAGAAATAGAGGCCGAGCACATCTGTCGCGCCGCCGGGCGAACCGGTGAGGCCAGCCATGACATAGGGGATTTCGAACCAGTTGAAGCTGCCGATGAAGGTCAGGATGGTGACGATGGTGACGCTCGGCGCAATCAGCGGCCAGATAATCCTGGTCATCAGCACATAGTCGCCGGCGCCGTCGAGACGGGCAGCCTCGATGACTTCCTTGCTGACGCGCTGCATGCCGGCCAGCAGCACCAGGGTGGGGAAGCCGAGCCAGTGCCAGAC
>NZ_RZTG01000025.1:0-52400 GCF_003997175.1 Mesorhizobium sp. Primo-A | reverse complement strand
CCCTCCGCCCTCTCCCCGGCCTTCCCGCAGCCGGATTCGAATGATGCCTGGAACCAAATCACGGGGCCTGGAACCAAACCGCGGGCGAGACTGTTCAGTTGTAGCTTTGATCCCACCCAGACATCCTGGCCGGCAAAGCGGCGACATTGAGGAGTTCTCACCATGAAGATTTCATCCGGATTTCGTTCCATAGCGGTTGCCGCCGTCGCCACCGCGAGCATCGGCTTTGCCAGCGCCGCGCATGCCGACAGCGGCACGATCCGCTTCGCCGTCTACAAGGCGGCCTTCTTCGTCGGTGGCTCCGGAGGCGAAGGAACGCTGACCTTCCATGGCCGCCGCTATCCCATCTCGGTCGGCGGCGTCTCGGGCGGTCTCGCCTTCGGCGTCTCCAAGACCTATTTCCGAGGTACCGTGCGCCACATCAAACGTGCGCGGGATGTGACCGGGGTCTACGGTGCGGCGGGCGGTGGCGGCGCGCTTGGCAAAGGGGCTCAGGTGATCGTCATGACCAATGACAAGGGCGCCCAGCTCGAATTGACGGGCAGGCAGGTCGGCCTGCAGGTCAACGCCGACCTCAGCGGCATGAGCATCTCGCTGAGGTAGCCGTTAGCTCCTCAGGCCCGGCGCTTCCTGCCCCGTCCGCTCGACATATTCCGTATAGCCGCCGCCATAGGTGTGGATGCCTTCGGGCGTCAGTTCCAGCACGCGGTTGGAAAGCGCCGCCAGAAAATGCCGGTCGTGCGAGACGAACAGCATGGTGCCCTCATACTGCGAAAGTGCCGTGATCAGCATCTCCTTGGTGGCGATGTCGAGATGGTTGGTCGGCTCGTCCAGCACCAAAAGGTTGGGCGGGTCGAACAGCATCAGCGCCATCACCAGCCGCGCCTTCTCGCCGCCTGACAGCACACGGCATTTCTTCTCGATCTCGTCGCCGGAAAAGCCGAAGCAGCCTGCGAGTGCCCGCAGCGGCGCCTGGCCGGCCTGGGGGAACGCGTCTTCCAGTGTCTGGAACACAGTGCGCTCGCCTTCCAGCACCTCCATGGCGTGCTGGGCGAAATATCCCATCTTGACACTTGGGCCCCGCGCGACCGTGCCGGTATCGGGCTCGGAAGCGCCGGCGACCAGCTTCAGAAGCGTCGATTTGCCGGCGCCGTTGACGCCCATGATGCACCAGCGCTCGCGGCGGCGGACCTGGAAATCGAGCCCCTCATAGATGCTGCGGCTGCCATAGCCCTTGTGGACGTTCTTCAGCGTGACGACATCCTCACCGCAGCGCGGCGCCGGCAGGAAATCGAAGGACACGGTCTGGCGGCGCTTCGGCGGCTCGACGCGGTCGATCTTGTCCAGCTTCTTCACCCGGCTCTGCACCTGCGCGGCATGCGAGGCGCGCGCCTTGAAGCGCTCGATGAAGGCGATCTCCTTGGCCAGCATCGCCTGCTGGCGCTCGAACTGAGCCTGCTGCTGCTTATCGGCGATCGCCCGCTGCTGCTGGTAGAATTCGTAGTTTCCGGAATAGGCGGTCAGCGAACCGGCGTCGATCTCGACCACCTTGTTGACGATGCGGTTCATGAACTCGCGGTCGTGCGAGGTCATCAGCAGCGCGCCATCATAGTTCTTCAGGAAGGATTCCAGCCAGATCAGGCTCTCCAGGTCGAGATGGTTCGACGGCTCGTCGAGCAGCATGGCGTCGGGCCGCATCAACAGGATGCGGGCCAGCGCCACGCGCATCTTCCAGCCGCCGGACAGCTTTCCGACATCGCCGTCCATCATCTCCTGCGAAAAGCCGAGACCGTCCAGCACTTCGCGGGCGCGGCCATCCAGCGCATAACCGTCGAGTTCCTCGAAGCGGTGCTGCGCCTCGCCATATTTTTCGATGATCTCGTCCATCTGGTCGGCCTGCTCGGGATCGGCCATGGCCGCCTCGAGGGCCGCCATTTCGGCCGCGACTTCGCTGACCGGCCCGGCGCCGTTCATCACTTCGGCGACAGCGCTGTGGCCTTCCATGTCGCCGACATCCTGGCTGAAATAGCCGATGGTGACGCCGCGATCGACCTGCACCTGGCCTTCGTCTGGCTGCTCCTGGCCGGTGATCATGCGAAACAGCGTCGTCTTGCCGGCGCCGTTCGGCCCGACGAGGCCGACCTTCTCGCCCTTCTGCAGGGACGCCGACGCTTCGATGAAGACAAGCTGACGGCCGTTCTGCTTGCTGATGCTTTCAAGTCTGATCATGCGGTGTCCGGGGAATTTTGCTTGCGTGAAACGATTTGCCCGGCGCCTTACGCGAAGGATAGCCGCAAAGGAAGAGGCGCAAGCGCCGCACACCGCCGATCTCCCCCTCGTGGGGGAGATTGGCAGCTTCACCGCCAGACACACTCCAGAAACAAGATTCAACATCCGGGAAAAACTCGCGAAAACATCGCCTGTCATAACCACCCTCGCGGCGGTCACGCGGCCTGCGGCACAACGCGAAGAAATGGTCCCGAAACATGCAACGACGTTCGACCGGATGGATGGCTGCCCTGACAGGCATTTCGCTCGCCGTGCTTGCGGTCGCACAGTCGGATGCGGCGGTCACCCGGAGCGAATATTGCAGCCGGCTCGGTCTTCAACTCGACGGAGCCATCCAGACCAAAGCCAAACCCGGTGCCAGCGCGAGCCAGATCGCCGAGGCAACGGCACTCCAGGACAAGGCGAACCGGTTCTGTGCCGAGCGCAAGCAGGCGCAAGGCATCCGGACCTATGCCAATGCCCTGAAACTTCTTGGCGTGACACCGGTCGACCTGGACCAGTGACAGCAACCATCCATCCCTGAAAGACAGGCCGCCACTCTCGGATAGCGACGGCGGTTCTTCCAGCGCATAGCACCGCTGAAATTGCTGCCGGCTACTTCTCGCCCAGATACTGGAAGACGGCCTGCTTCCACCAATCGCTTTCGATGGTCTGCAGGAGGGCGACATCGAGAGACTTGCGCAACGGGCTGCCGAGCGGCAGCGCAATGGCATATTGCTGCTGGTCGAACGTCGCATCGAGAACCTGCAGGCTTGTCGCGTAATTCTGCCCGACCAGCCAGCCAAGCAGCGGCTTGTCGTGCACCAGCGCGTCGATCTTGCCGGCGCGAAGCGCGTTGAGGCCTTGCTGGATCGAGGCAAAGTCCTGATGACGGATCTGGGTCGAATCCAGATAGGACGCCGTCGACGAGCTCTGCACCGCGCCGACCCTGACCGCGGCGAGATCGCTTTCGCCCTGCACCATGCCTTCCATCTGCGTCACCGTCAGCACCGATGTGACACCCGCAGTGAACACCGCGATCGCAATGATCGATCCCATCATCCAGAGCGCGGCCAGCACGCGCCCCGGCACGGTTCGCGGGCCGAAATCACCGGTGCTGGCCTGCGTCGCGGCGATGGTCGACCACCACATGCTGGAAAACAGTCCCTTGGCGACGCCGCCGCCGAAATCGTCATTGTGCCGGCGTTCGAACATCCAGATGAGGACGCCGACCACCACCGATATGATGACCAGCGCCAGAACCGCCTGCAGGAAGCCGAACGACGTCAGGGCATGCAGCACCGGCCGCCATGACGGCTGGTTGTTGAGCGGCGTTGCGATGCCGAGCCCGGTCGTGAAGAAGGGCTGCGTGAAGTCGACGGCCTTTTCGCGGTCGGCCGTGACCGTGATCGCGGCCATCGCCGCATCGAATCTGCCGCTGACGACGCCATCGATCTGGTCCTGCACGGCAGGCACTTCGACATAGTGGAAGCGCAGGTTGAGCCGCCCGGCCATTTTCTGCCAGAGGTCGATGCTCAATCCCGACCAGCTGCCGTCCTGCAGCTTGAACGCAAAAGGCGGCGCCTGTTTTATCCCGACCGAGATCTCTTTTGCCGGCGAGGCCGAGGGGGAAGCCAAGTCGGGAGAAGTCTGATCGGGCGAAGTCTGGGCAAGCGTGACCCCGGCTCCCACACACGCGACGATGACAATGAGACCCAGCGCCATCGTCCACGAAGCAACTCTTCTCAACGGCAACGACTCCCAGCGACCGGTCCGCCGCTCGATCGTCGCGGCTTTCGAAGGGTAGCCGCCGTGCCCTCCTCCGTCCACCAGCGATGTCGTTGCTGAAGCGGCCGCGCCACGCCGACCCCGAATTGCGCGAAAACAAGCAGTTGGAACAATTTCGCGATTCAAATCCTGAAGCGCTTCGCGCAACGAGGGATCCCTTGAGGACAGGCTTGCGGCGCCGAAGACGAACTCGCGCCAAACCTCACTTCCTGCCTTGCGGATGGATCGTCTCACCGCGCTTCAGCATTGCCACAAACGCTTCGATCTTCCTCTTGCGCCCGGCCTCCGTCTTCATGTTGTGAATGCGGAAGGCGAGCGCGAAGCGGTTTTGCGCGCTGAGCTTTGCCAACATCGCCTTCGCAGCGGGTTCGGCGTCTATGGCCGCTTGCAAATCATCGGGAATTTTCATCTCCTTGCCGCTGCCATAGGCGCGCGCCCAGCGCCCGTCCGCCTTCGCCGCTTCGACCTGTTTGAGCCCATGCTCGGTCATGCGGCCCTCCTCGACCAGCCGCGCCACATTGTCGATGTTGATCAGGCTCCAGATGCTCTTCCTGCCGCGCGGCGTGTAGCGCTGCAGGAAGCTCTTGTCGTCCAACCCTTTGCGCACCGCATCGATCCAGCCGAAGCACAGCACCACGTCGATGGCTTGCTTGGGGGTGATCGATTTCAATCCCGACCCCACCTTGTGCACCTTGATCCAGACTTCGGTTTCCGTGGCGTGGTGCTTGCTCAGCCAGGCGTAGAAGCCGGCAGGATCCGCGAATTCGTGGACCTTGGCGGGATCGACCTTGATCGGCGCCATCAGTCGGCCTGCCCGTTCGATGCTGTTGCCCCTCGCGTCATCGCTCTCACTGTCGTCCTGCCTCCGGCATCATGCCCATCGTCATTGGCCAGCATCGTGGCATGAATTGCTGTCAGTTTCCGGCAGCAAACTTGGCAGGCGCGCACGGCGTTCCTTCGCGCCCGTCGGCCCGAACATTTTTCTTCCCGCCCCACTGTAGAAAGTCCCGGAATACCTGCCATGCTCGTGCTCGGGCACGCCGTCTCGCTCCCGGGGGAATACGCATGAAATCTCTGTTGCTCGCCTTTGTGTTGTTTCTCCCCACGGCCACCCTCGCCGAGCCGATCGAAACCCGGAAGATCATCACGGCTGTGACTGGCGATTTCAATGGCGACGGCGCCGTCGATCTTGCCATGGTGGTGGAGACCGAACCCGGCCATCCGATGGACGTCCACTTCTTCCTCAGGGACAGGAGCACAATTACCTCAAACCCGTCGAGATCGTGCACGAGCAGATCCAAGGGGAATGGAACGGCTACGAGCGGGCGGGCTACGAGAACTCCGACACCGAGCCGGAACTGACGATGCTGCCCAACGGCTCGATCAAATTCTACCTGCCAGCGATGGAGATCGGCAGCGAACGGACCGACATGACGCTGACCATCGCCTGGCGCAATGATGCCTTCATCGTCGCCGGCTTCGCCTATGACCACTATGACTATTTGAAGGAGAATGCCGAAAGCGCCTGCGAGTACAATGTGCTGACCGGCAAAGGCACCAGCAGCGAAAAGCAGCCGGACGGCAGCACCAAGCACAGGAACGTCTCGGTCGAAGGCCAGACCATCGCCTTCAAGGACTGGAACCCCGGCACCACCTTCAGCGCTTGCGGCGCGTGACCGGCGCCTCTTCGACCGACTTCAGCTTGGCGGCGGCGCTGCCGGCGTCAGCCCGTGGCGGCGCATGATATCCATCATCCCAGCCTTGTCCGGCGGACCGCCGGCGGCGGCGTGGAACATGGCGAATATCTCACGGAAATAGTCCGGACCGATCGCCGCTGGTGTGACGACGCACAGCGCTTTCGCATCCGCGCTGCCATTGTTGTCGAAGCGATGGACTGCGCCGCGCGGGATGCACAGCGCTTCTCCCGGTCCGACCTCGATCGGCTTGCCGTCGACGGTCCAGGTCAGCACCCCTTCAATGCCGTAGATCGTCTCTTCGTAGTGATCATGGCTGTGCGCCGGCGCCAGCAGGCGCAGTCCGCTGGCAACCCTCAACTCAAAGGCGGCGATGCTGCCGTTCGAACTGTCGCCCGTCACCAGGAAGCGAATCGACAGCCCCTTGTCGCCGGTCTCATTGGCTGGATTGACCTGAAGATTCATGACCGACATTGCGCAAAGCCCTCCGGTAAATTACATTTACTCGCTATCAGTAAACTCAATTTACCGGATCGTCAATGCCCACCTCAACGGAAGTTCTACAGACCAAGACCGAGAACCTGCTGATCGGCGCCCTGCTGCGCGTGCCGGCACAAGCGATCCAGCGGCGGCTGATCAAGGAGCTCAACGCCGCCGGTTTCGACGAATTGCGCCTGCCGCATATGGCGGTGTTGCAGTTTCCCGGACCGGACGGCGCGCGGCCCGGCACCATCGCCGAGCGTGCCGGCATGAGCAAACAGGCCATCAACCAGCTGCTCAGCAGTCTCGAAGGGTACGGCTACCTCGTCCGCTCCGACATTCCCGGCGATGGCGGTGCGCGCGTGGTGCGATCCACGGAACGCGGTCATGCCGCGTTCTGGAAAATGGTCGATATCCTGCGCGACATCGAGGAGGAATGGCGCACCGAACTTGGGCCGGAGCGCTTTGCCCAGCTGAAAGCTCTGCTGTTTGTCGTCTGGGAAAGTCCGCTGGTGCGCTGAGCCAGAGACGGCGCCCGTCCGCCCTGCTCCATCGGCCTTTCCGATGGCACTATCGGTTTCTTCCGTTTCCTTCTGTCGCGCCGAACTGCCAATTCCTGCCCTTGTCCATCCAAGCAAAGGCAGAGCGAAATGAGCATTTCGAAACAGAAAATCCTGATCGTCGGCGGCGGCTCCGGCATGGGCCTGGCGCTGGCCAGGCGCTGCATCGAGGCCGGAGCCAAGGTGATCATCGCCGGGCGCGGCCAAGACCGGCTGCGGCAGGCGCGCGAGGCGCTCGGCAATCCCGCCGGGCTGGAGACGGCCGTCGTCGACATCGCGCGCGAAGACCAGGTCTCGGCGCTGTTCGCAGCGATTGGCGGACTCGACCACATCGTCTGCACCGCAGCCGACATCGAAGGCGCCTACCGGCTGCTGCCGGAGCTTGACCTGATGGCGGCGCAAAAGGTGGTGGAGAGCAAGCTGTATGGCCCGCTGCTGCTCGCCAAGCACGGTGCGCCGCGGCTGGCAGCATCCGGCTCCATGACCTTCGTCTCCGGTATCGCCGCCTATCGCCCAGCCGCACGCGGCTCCGTCGTTGCTGCTGTCAACGCAGCGCTCGAAGGCCTCGTGCGGGCGCTGGCGGTCGAGTTGGCGCCGATCCGCGTCAATGCCGTGTCACCCGGCTGGGTCGACACCACGATCTGGGCGCAAGTGGCCGGCGACAGGAAGGACGAGACGTTAGCCGCGATGGCCAAGCGGCTGCCGGTCGGGCGGATTGGCCAACCCGATGATATCGCCGACGCCATCGCCTTCCTGATCGGCAATGGCTTTACCACGGGAACGACGCTGCATGTCGAGGGCGGCCACCGCCTGATCTGAACCGCCGCTGCTTCCGTCAGGAGTTGTTTGCAAACAAGGCCTTGGAGCGGTTCGACGATTCAAGTCCTGAACCAGCCTTGGCGGGCTGCAGGGCCGGCACCAGCGTGTCGCGCGCGGCAGTGAGCAATTGCTTAAGCGCCGGCAGCTGGACGCGCCGGCGGCGCCAGATCATCACCAGCGGCGCCGTCCGCATCTGGCCGGGCCATCGCATTTCGACGATGTCGCCGCGTGCGAGCGCATCCGGGACGGCCAGGCGTGGAACGAGGGCGAGCCCCGCGCCGGCCGCCACCAGCCGCGCAATGGCGCCGATGCTGCCGACCTCGTTGGCAAGTCTGGGTGCGGCAGCGCCCGCCTCGGCAAAGGCCGTGTCGAACATGTGTCGGTAGATACATCCGGGCTCCGTTGCCACGAACTGCAGTTCGCCAAGCGCGGCAAGGTCGCCTGGCACGCTGCCCTGCCCCGGAGCCGCGACCAGCACCAGCGGTTCGGCTGCTATCGTGCGCCTGGCGAAGTGTTTATCCGACGCGCCCTTCGCGAAATCACGGCGGTCGAAGCAGAACGCGACATCGATGTCGCCATCCTCCAATTGGCGCAGCAGCGCGCCGCTGCCCGCCACCTTCATCCGCACGGTGATGTCGGGATGGCCGGCCTGGAACCCGGGCAGCCAAGGCGCCAGCCTGGCCGACGCGATCGTCTCCAGCGCGCCGATGGTCAGGTGCCCGCTTGTCGAACCTGCCGCTGCCTGCACGGCCGCGCGCGCCTCGCCGTCGAGCCGCAACAAATCCTCGGCGATCGGCTGCAGCGCTAGGCCTGCCGGCGTCAGCTCGAGACCGGACTTCGCGCGCGTGAACAGGGCAGCGCCAAGCTCGGCCTCGAGCGCCAGGATCTGGTCGCTGACGCTCGATTGCGCGAGGTGGACCACTTCTGCGGCGCGCGTGATGTTGCGGCTCCGCGCCACCGCAAGGAAGGTTTTGAGCAGTCTTGGATGCATCGTGTGGCTGACGCGCTATTGCAGCTGCGGTTTCTTCAGAAAACTGCCGCGGTCGGCGGACTTGACGCGCAGCCAGGTTTCGCGGCCGTCGCGCAGCACCCGCATCGGAATCTCGGCACCGGCCGAGCCGCTCTCCCACAGCTTGCGATAGAAATCGGCGAGTCCATCGACCGCGCCGTCGCGGATGTCCGAGATGATGTCGCCCTGGCGCAGGCCAGCCTTGGCCGCCGGACCGCCTTCGGTCACGCTCATCACCACCACTCTGCCATCGCTTTCGGCCGACAGGGCGCCGAGCCATGGACGCGGCGGCTTGGCCACCTGGCCGCGCGTCAGGAGATCGTCGAGTATGGGCGGCAACAGATCGATCGGCACCACCATGTTGATATCGGCGACCTCGCCATTGCGGCTCATCTGCAGGCGCAGCGAACCGATGCCGAGCAGCGAGCCATCGGCGCCGAACAGCCCGGCACCGCCCCAGGACGGGTGCGCCGGCGCAATGAAGATCGCCTCGTCGAGCAGATACTCCCAATAGCCGGCGAATTCCTGCTTGGTGACGATCCTGGCCTGCACCGACTGGCCGATGCCGTCGGCCAGCACCACGGCGTCGCCGATCCTGGCCTTGCCGGCATCGCCCAGCGCCACCGCCGGCAGGCCGAGCGGCGCCAGCGCCTGCACCAGGCCGAAGCCCGATTCCTGGTCATAGGCCAGCGCGTGCGCGGGGATGACGCGGCCGTCATGGCTGGTCAGCCAGACCTCTTCCGCTTCGGTGATGAGATAGCCGATGGTCAGCACCAGCCCGTCATTGCGAATGACGACGCCGCTGCCTTCCCTGAGCGTGCCGAGCGCCCCGGCCGTAAAGGCATCTTCGGGAACAGTGGCCCGCACGGCCACGACCGAGCGCAGATTGGGATTGATGGTCATGCTTTTGTCCTGGGTGGGCTTTGGCGACATCTTCTATAGGTATGCCACGCAGGAGAAGGCGCAAGGGTAAGGAAGAGCCCAATTGCCGATGTTGGCACTGCGGGCATCGATAATAGTTCAACGCAAGTTGAACTTACACATCCGCAGCCCTAGTTAATGGCGACCTGCCATCCTTCCCCGACACGAGGCCACGAAATGACCGACTACACACCGCCGAAAGTATGGACCTGGAACAAGCCGAGCGGCGGAGCCTTTGCCAGCATCAACCGGCCGATCGCCGGGCCGACGCATGACAAGGAACTGCCTGTCGGCAAGCATCCGTTGCAGCTCTATTCGCTGGCGACGCCGAACGGCGTCAAGGTCACCGTCATGCTGGAAGAGCTTCTGGCGCGCGGCCACAAGGGTGCCGAATACGATGCCTGGCTGATCCGGATCAACGATGGCGACCAGTTCGGCAGCGGCTTCGTCGAGGTCAATCCAAACTCCAAGATTCCGGCCCTGATGGACCACAGTGGCACCACACCGGTGCGCATCTTCGAATCCGGCTCGATCCTGGTCTATCTCGCCGAAAAGTTTGGCGAATTCCTTCCGACCGAACAGCCGGCCCGCGCCGAGGTGCTGTCCTGGCTGTTCTGGCAGATGGGCTCGGCGCCGTATCTGGGCGGCGGCTTCGGCCACTTCTACGCCTATGCGCCGGAAAAGTTCGAATATGCCATCGATCGCTTCTCGATGGAGGTGAAGCGTCAGATGGACGTGCTCGACCGCCGGTTGGCCGAGACTGAATATCTCGGCGGCAAGGACTATTCCATCGCCGACATGGCGGTGTGGCCCTGGTATGGCGGGCTGGCACTCGGCCGCATGTACAATGATTCCGGCGAGTTCCTGTCGGTGCACGAGTACAAGCATGTGCAGCGTTGGGCGAAGGCCATCGACGCCCGCCCGGCGGTCAAGCGCGGGCGCATGGTCAACCGCGCCTTCGGTGAGCCTGCCATGCAACTGCATGAACGCCACGACGCCAGCGATTTCGAGACCAAGACGCAGGATAGACTGGCCGCCGAATAGGCCATCGCGGGTCGCGGCAAAGGAAACCCGCCCCGACGCGACGTCGGGGCGGGTTTTTCCCAAGGTCCAGTACTGCGGAATCCCTAGTGCAGCACTTCAACAATCTGGCGGGTCTCCGGATCGACGAGGACCGTCTGGTCGTTGATCACCGCGACGCGGTATTTGACGTCGGGCACCTCACGCAGTTCGACCGTATCCGGCACCGACGAGCCGAGCTTGAGCTCGACGCCCAGAAGGTTCACCGAGGCAAGCGGTTCTCTCTTGATGTATTCGCGAACGACTGTCTCCTGCTCCGGCTGGACGACGACGACGTTTTCCGCCAGCGCCGCACCAATCCCGCCCATCAGGACGACGGCGGTCGCCGCGCTCGTAAGATAAAGTCTCATGGCCATCTCCTAGTGATAACTGAATTCCGCCCTCCATAAAAACTCCACCGCTGCCATGCGGTTCCATCGTAACTTCAGAATTGAAGATATTACGATTGCAGCCTGGATATTGATTGGTTGCTGATCAAACATTCGGCAGACAGCATTCAAGAGTTTGAAAACTTGCACAGATATGTACGGATATTTAAAGGGAAAAAATTCAATCTGAGCACCAGTGCGCCAAATCGGCCGCGCATCCGCCTCTTCATCTGGACGATTTGAAAGGCTCCAGCACGAAAAGGGCTCGCCCCGCCGGGAGCAGAGCGAGCCATAACGGCACCGATGGAGGCGGCAACCTCATCGGCACTGCCAGAGAACGCGAAGCATCAGCACTTGTTCCCAACCTGTCGGCCTGAGCACAATGCGGAGCGGTCGCGCATGCATCCTGTTCCCATGATAACGCTGGCCGAAATCTCCAGCAGGGATATGCTCAGAAGCCGTCTCAGCGACCAAACACCTTGCCGTCGGTCGTGATCGCGCTGGTGGCGACGTTCCCCGAGCGCCCCGGCGCACGCGCTCGAGTGGACGGCCTGGTATGGAAACGCCATTCCTGATCGGTCCCGGTCACCCGGTCTCAAAGCTGGACACCGTCGCGATGCAATGGCGGAAAGGCGTCTACCGGATCCTGGCTCGGCACGATGTCATGTGCGCGCCTGAAGATCAGCCTCACGACGAGCACGAAGTAGCCGACCTGCAGGACAAGCAGCGTCGCTATCGTCCAGGCAAATGCCTCCCAGAAGGAGCCGGTGGTCATATAGGTCCAGACCGCGACGATGACGGCCGTGGCTGACATTCCTACCAGAAACTGTCCAAAATACATGGTTTCCAAAACCGTCGAAACCGCGCCGGTTCCAACCAGTCCCTGCCTCATTTCATTTCCCGCGGACAACATTTCATTATTTTAGCAACTTCGCAAGTAAGGGGTCAGTCGCCGCAATGCGTTCTCCATTTGCACGGCAACTTGGCAACTGTGCGGGCCGCGGCCGCGGTGCTGGCGGGCTGGGCTGACACGCCAGCCGTCGACAATCCAGAAGCACGCCGGTCTTTGCACTTCGGGTCCGGAACAAACGCCGGCACGCCGAGTTTCGCCTCCAGTTCTTCAACGATTGGAGGCCAGCATGGCACCTCGCAACAAACCAAGCGCCGACATCGAAGATGACGCACCGAGGGCGGATGGGCCGACCATCGAGCAGCAGGATTGGGATGCAATCAAGGGCGGCGAGATCCTGCCAGAGTCCGCGCCGGAAAACGGCGACATGCGTTACGGCGTCGAAAAAGACGGCGATCTGCCGGACGAGGACGACGATAACGCGTACCAGGACAGCGACGACGCCCTCCCCGATGATGAGGAAGAAGCCGCAATCACGCACGATCAGACCCGAGAGGGCGGATTCGACGAGACGTGAGCTATTCGTCGCCCGAGACATGACTGCCTGTTGTTGAACTTGCCAAAGCCACATTTTCCATGCCCGGTTCGCGGGCGATTTTGCTTGGCCAGCTAAGTTTTCCGCCCAGGCAATATATCAGGTTTACCTAAAGTAACGGAACATCCAAGGGACATTATCGGAACTGAACAAGGCCCCTTGGACCTTTGCGCTCGGCAGATAAGACCTTGGTCCTACAGGAAAAAGCAAAAGCCCAAAGTGACCGATTGAGTCTTCCAACGAGGGAACATCGGGCCTCGCTTGTCGTTTGTCGCAGAACTCGGCACCGCCGGGTGTCTGGAGAACGCCGCGATGGCCCACCGATCCACCATCATCAAGACAGGCTATGGCCCAGGAACGGCGATTGCCGTGCTCATGGTTGGATTGACGGCGGTGGGCATCGTGTTCCTCATTCTCGGCAGTTCGCTTTACTTCAGCGAGCAGCCTACGGATCAACGTGTCTTGTCTTCGCCGCCGGCTCGATCGATACACACGGCCCGATAACCGAGCGGCAAACTGAACGAGCAACTGCTGGACGATAGCGACGAGCAGGCCGGCGTATGGTGAAGATAGAGGGTTCGCCAGGCGCCGAAGCGGCTTGCGAACCCTCTCAGCGCAGGAAGGGACGTTGCTGCGCCGATCGACGACATGTCAGCCAAGGACTATTCCCATCACCAGAAAGGTAACGGCTGTCGCGAAAATCGGTGCGAGCAACCAGCGCGCTTGGCCAACACTTTTGTCCATCTGTTTCTCCGAATTCCGGGAGACAAACAGCCGTGAACAGAGAGCCGTTCCCGTCGGTAAGACCAATGCGCTCTCGGGCCAGACTTAAGTCGCAGACAGCATCCGACCGAAGCCCAATCTGAGGAACATTTTCAGTTGGCTCAAGTTCAGTTGCCGTCAGCGTTGGACGATCTTGTCATGCTGACTCGCAAGGAGAAACAGTATGAAAATGCACCTAACGGGCGCCGCAGCGGCGCTGTTGCTGTTGGCCGGAGTGGGCGCCGTTGCCGCTCAGGACGTTGTCATCCAGCCTGAACAGGACACGGTCATCCGCGAGTATGTGAAGAAGCAGCCCCTCGCTTCGGTCAAGATTCCCGGCGTGGAACTGAATGTTGGTAGCGCGTTGCCGGATACGGTCGAGCTTCATGAGATCCCCGACGTCAAATACCGCTACGTAGTGGTCGACAACCGCACCGTCCTGGTGGATCCGGGCACCCGCAAGATCGTCAAGGTCTACGACTGAACTTGGAATTGTCCCAAACCCGCCGCCAGCCATGGCGGCGGGTTGCCCATGTCAGTTTCCAATCAGGACGAGTGAAGATGATAAGCAAAGCTGTGACATCCCCTGCTTTGGGCGTTCGCCTGGCCGATCTCCAGGCCCGGATGCGCGATGCGCGGGTGACGGATGCCGAAATGAAAACCTTTCAAAAGGTCGCGGCCATCATGGAAGATCGTCACGGCCGGATCGATGGCGACGACCTGATTGCGGTGTCGTTCCTCGCCGATCCGGTGCAGCACCGGCAAACGCCTTGAACGACATTTCCAATAACCAGCAGGCTTTTTGACTCCCGGACCGGGAAAGCGCGCCGAAAGTCTCAGCCGAATCCGCCCTTTTGCTCCGGCCTATTCCGCTTTCGCGGAAGTTTCGAGCGGCACGCAATGTGCAATGTTGCTAATGCGGCGGTACGAGCCGCCCTGGTTGACGCGGGCGCCCGAGCCATCCCAACAATGCGCCCCCCCCGTCCGCGTCGACCACGGCAGGCGCCCGGCGCTGTCTTCCCTCGCGAAGTCCTCAAGCCGGCCTGCCTGATAATGCGGCCTGCGGCGACGTTCGGGCTTCAGCCGCCGACAAGCGCCTTTGTGGTCACCAGATTGACGCCGGCCTCGGCGAATTCGCCATTGTGCCTGACGATGACCTGCTCGGCACTCTCGCTGGCATTGTCCAGCGTGCTGTGCGCATCGGACACCACGGTCACGCCGAGCCCTCTGGCGATCGCGCCCTTGACCGTCGCGGCCACGCAAAAATCGGTCTGCGCGCCCAGGAGCACGACAGCACCCGCACCCTGCCCGGCAACCCAGTCGCCGAAGGCGGGATTGCTGAAAGCATCGCGCACGGATTTGGCAAAGGTCGGCTCGTCCGCAGCTTGGCCAAGTGCGGGCCAAACCGGCCAGCCCGGCTGATCCGGTGCCAACGGATCGCCTTCGGGTCCATCATGCCTGACAAATGCGACCTTGCGCCCGCCGCCCCGCGCCCAGTCGATCACCGCTTTGGTGCGCTCGACTATGCCTGGCGCATCATGGATCGGCGGTTCGTGCACGCCGTCGAACATACCGGTCTGGAGATCGATGACGATGAGCGGCGCGTTGTCTGGGAGGCTGGATGCTGGCATGGGCTTTACATAGCACGGCGGACAAGGTGATCAAGATTTGCTCATTCCGACGCGCCGGCAAACAGCACGACGCCGTCACCGCCGTCGGGCGGCCAGTCGCGGGTGGTGCGATCATTGCCGCCGGTCAGCACCGCGGCGGACGCCCGCATAGATCGGGCCGGTCTTGCTGTCGAACAGCGCGATCTGGTGGCCGGTGTCCATGCCCCATAGCCGGGCCGTGCCGTCGAGCGAGCCGGAGGCCAGGCGCTGGCCGCCAGCCGATAGCGCCAGGAGGGCCGCCGTCGGCGCCCGGCTTGGTTGACACATGTCGCGCATCTGCCATGCTCGCCGAGAGTTCAGGAGAGAACACCATGAAGAAGACTTACGCGAAGCCGACCTTCGTCAAGAAGGGCAAGCTTTCCGCCGTCACGGCAAACGCCCCGAGCAGCGTCACGCTTTAATCCGGCGCATCTCTGGCGGATCGCGCCGGCGCTGGAGAGCAAACTCCAGGTGCAATTGGTTTTGGGATGGCCCGAAGCAAAGAATAGGGACCCTGGCCCCTGGTCGCGCATTGTTGGGTTTATTGTTTGTTGCTTTCAGCTCGCATGGTTGACAGATGGCCGCAGTATGGCATCATCAGGCTGGGATTTTAGGAGAGTCTGAAAATGAAGAAGATTTATGTGAAGCCGTCGTTCTTGAAAAAGGGCCGTCTGTCGGCGGTCACAGCGTCGAACGGCGCCTCGATTATCATTGTGCCGGGCTGATCGTAAACGTAACCTGATTGAAGCGGGGCGAAATTCGCTCCGCTTTGGCATGCTCAAATCTCAGCGTGTCAGGACCAAATCGTCCACGACCATTTGCCAATAGTGCTTCGTCGACAGGCGAACACGCGTTACAGCTTTGAGCATCGGGGCATAGTGCAACGGCGTCAGCGCCGACAGCGTGATCTGATCGCTTGCAATCAGCTGCTCGCCAAGCCAGCTTTCGATCAGCGCCACCTCCCCTTCCGACGCCAGCCAGGCGGCGCTCAGCATGACCGAGTGAAAGCCGAACGGCCGTTCGCAGCTGAATTCGGCAGGCAGCCCGCTGCTGGTGTAGAGCACATGGTCACCGGAGACGTTGCCATTGACATAGCCCTGGCTGTCCTTGGTGTAGTCGCGCGCCATCGCATTCAGGTTGCGCCACGCCAATCCGGCATGACCGGCCGGAATTTTCCTGAAGGTGCGCGACGTCACATCGTCGAAACCGATCGTTTCGAGAGCGGCATCAGTGGCAATGCCGGCGCGTTGCGCGGACAGCAGGCCGAGATCCGCCGAGTAGGGCGACAGCGTCAGCCGCCGCTCCAAGCCTTCGCCACTGATGCTGACCGTGTCGGCTTCTTCAGCCAGGTCGAAGCTGAAGACGGCACCCGGCGCCAGTGTCCGCGCCTCCAGGACGTGCCCGTCCCCCGACACGGAGAGGGTCGCGGGTCCATCGCCGGCAACGCGCCCGCTGACGCGGCGCGGCGGCGCCAGACCGACCGGCAGCAGCATCTCCTGTGATACCATCCCGGCCGGCGAACCCGGCAGCGGCAGGAAGTGTCGGGACTGAATGTCGTTTTCGCTTTTCGCCTGCCAGCCGGGCGGCACCGAAACCACAAAGCGCCAGTTGCCCGGCTTGCGGATCACGGCCTTTCTGCTTTTCACCGACATGGGGAAATTGGCAAAGCCGGCATTGTTGGTGCGCGCGGACGCGGCGAGCTTGCCGGCTTCGTCATACAGCCGCACCATGATCCCGGCCATCGGCCGGTCTCCGGCGCCGTATTTGCCGTCGCGATCGACATCGAAATAGACGAAGGACGAGTAATTGAGCATGCCCCCGCGGCCGCTCCAGTCGGTGCGGACGGCATAGTCGGCAGCCGGATTGGTCTGCCGCCGTCCCTTGCGGCGGCTGCGCTTCCGCCACAGCCGCCAGGACACGACAGCTGCCGCAAGCACCACAAGGGCGGCGAACAGTATCTCGACAGCGCCCAAGTCAGGCATGGAGCCTCCTTTCACAGATCTCGTGGAGGATTGCGTTCATGGGCGATCCGGCTGCGTTGGAATACTTTGCCGACAGGTTATTGCATGTCGGCCAAAAGCGAACCCGGGTTTGGGACAGCGACATGCATCAAGACAAAAGACTTAAAGCGCGTTGCATGGATCCGTTCAAGCGCGACGCATGAAAGCAGTCGCCTTACTTCAATTCCACCCACACCGGCGCATGGTCGCTGGCACCGTCCTCGCCGCGCACGTCGCGGTCGATGCCGGCGGCGGTCAGGCGGCGTGCCAGTTTCTTCGACAGCAGGATGTGATCGAGCCGGAGGCCCGCATCGCGCGGCCAGCGGTTGCGGCGATAGTCCCAGAATGTGTAAAGCGTTTCCTTCGGATGCTTCTTGCGCAGGGCATCAAGCCAACCCTGGTCGAGCAGGCGCCGGAACGACGCCCGGCTTTCCGGCTGCACCAGCGCGTTGTCGTCATAGGAGCGGGTGGCGTAGATATCGCGCGGCTCGGGCACGATGTTGTAGTCGCCGGCCAGCACCACCGGCAGGCCGGTGTCGAGCAACTGTTCGGCATGCGCCTCCAGCCGCGCGTGCCAGGCGAGCTTGTAGGCGAATTTCGGGCCGGGCTGGGGATTGCCGTTCGGCGCATAGAGGCAAGCGACGACAATGCCATTCACCGCCGCCTCGATGTAGCGGCTCTGCCTGTCGGCTTCGTCGCCGGGCAAGGCATCGCGGGTCAACACGGGCTCGGCACTCCGCGCCAGGATGGCAACGCCGTTCCAGGTCGGCTCGCCCTTCCACACCGCGCCATAGCCGGCCGCCGCCAATGCCGAGCGCGGAAACTGCATGTCGCGTGCCTTCAACTCCTGCAGGCACACGACATCGGGCTTTGCCACAGCCAGCCATGTCAGCAGGTTTTCAAGCCGGCTGTTGATGTTGTTGATGTTGAAGGAGGCGATCTTCATCGCTTCAGGAAGCGATCCGACCCGACCACGCCTTGACCGTCTCGGCCAGCGTCTTCAGATGATCGGCGGTCGAAAACCCCGAAACACTCTTGCGAGGCTTGAGATCGTGGTCGCCGTCCTCCAGCCAGATCACCTCGACGCGATCGGAAAGGTCATAAGTCGCAACCTCGTCCCTGGTGCCGAACTCGTCGCGGGTGCCCTGGAAGATCAGCGTCGGTGTCTTGAGATCGGCGAGGTGTTTGGTCCGCAATTGATCGGGCTTGGCCGGCGGATGGAAGGGATAGCCGAGGCACAGCAGGCCTGAAATCTCGCCCTTGGCAAACATCTCGTCGGCGACCATCGAGGCGACGCGCCCGCCCATCGACTTGCCGCCGATGACGAGCGGGCCGGTCACGCCCTTCGCCCTGAGGTCGGCTATCGCCTTGATATATTCCGGGTTGACCGTCTCGGCCCGCGGCGGCGGCTTGCGGTGGCCGTAGCGGCGGGCAGCCATATAGTGGAACTCGAAGCGCGCGACCTGGAAGCCGGCCGCGGCCAGCGCCTTGGCGGTGGCGGTCATCGAGGGGGAATCCATCGCCGCGCCCGCGCCATGGGCGAGCAGGATGGTGACCGGGGCACTGTCGGGACCGTCGAAGAGAAAGGTGGTCATGGTCTGATGTCCTGCGCGACGGCGACGCTGCCACTCTTCCCCCTCGTGAGGGAGATGCCCGGCAGAGCAGAGGGGGGCGTGAAGAAATGCCAGCCTTCAGTCAAGCTTGCGTGCGGGAAAACGCTCCGAAATTGGCCGATCTGTTGGCGGGACAGCGCCCCCCTCTGCCCTGCCGGGCATCTCCCCCACAAGGGGGGAGATCGGCTGTCATCGCTAATCATCCCTCACCCCGCCGTACGCGCCAACTGCAGATCCACGAACTGCACGCCCTTGGCCGCCATCCGCGACCACTCGGACTCCGCATCGAGTTCGAGATAGCGCACCCACAGCCGCCGCGCCTCCGGCAGATCGCCGGCGTCGAATTCGAGCCGGGCGAGGTTGAACACCGGATCGGCATAGTTTTTGTCGAGCGCGATCGCTTTCTGCAGGTGCCTTCGCGCCGAGGCCTCGCGGCCCTGCTCGCTCATCAGCCCAGCGAGGTTGAACCAGGCCTCGACGAAGGCCGGATCGAGTTTTATCGCATTGATATAATCGTGCGCGGCGTCCGCCGCGTGGCCGCCGGCGCGCAGGCAGTTGGCGCGGTTGAAGGCGGCAATCGCATCGCTCGGATCGATGGCGAGACAGCGCTGGTAGAGTGCGGCTGCCCTATCATGGTCGCCACCCTCCTCCGCCGCTTCGGCCTCGGCAAACAACTCTTCCAGTGTGTCGTCGCCTGCCGAACCGGCGCTGCCCAAATCGAACAGAAGCTGTCCGTCGAGTTCGCTCTGGCCGCCTTCGAGGTAGATCGCATCGGCGCGCCCATGCTGCGAGCCGACATTGAGCGACTTGGCGGTCAGCGACGCCACCGGGCCGGAGCGGTGGACGGAGCGCGCGATCGCCCCCCATGTCGCGCCGCCGGCGACGAGCCCTGCATATTTGCGCGCCAGGATCAGGTCGCGGAAGGAATAGGGTTCTGCGTCATGCTCGAACGCATCGAACAGTGACAACAAATCGAGCTCGGCGCCGGATAGCCGCGATTGCTCGATCAGCGATTGCCGCGACAGCGAAGACGCCTCCGGTGCCTTCATCAGCCCGAGAAGGCGCAGGAATCCGTTCTCGCTGAGGAGCTTGTGCCCGGCCGCGCGCTCGGCGGCGACACGGCGCTCGATCTCGGCATCGCCGTTCCTGGAGAGCCCGGCCTTAGCGAGCAGCGTGCGGCCGCACACGACATGCGTGGTGCGCCTGGTGACGCCGCGCCGCAGCTGGCCGTGCTGACGTTCGACTTCACGCGCGGCCAGTCTGAGCGGAAACGCCGCCAGCGCGCCTATGGTGCCGAAAACAGCGCCGGCCGGTGCCGTCATTTCTTGCTCTTGCCGACCGCCTTCAGCAGATTGGCCTTCAGCGGATTTTCAGCAGCACCACCCGCTGCCGCTTTCTTTGCGGCTGGCTTGGCAACCTCGTCGGCCTTGCTCTTCGACTTGGCTGGCGGCTTCGATTGCGACAGGCTGGCCTTCAGCGCATCCATCAGGTTGATGACATTGCCGCGCTCCGGTGCCGCCGCAATAATCGGCTTGTGGCCTTTCAGCTTCTCGCGGATCATCGTCATGAGTGCCGCCTCGTAGCGGTCCTCATAATTCTTCGGATCGAAGGTGGTTTCCTTCTGCTTGATCAGCGCTTCGGCGAGCTGCAGCATTTCGGGGTCGGGCTTGCCAGCTGGAATATTGCCAAAATATTCAGCCGTCCCGCGCACTTCGTTCGGGTTCCTCAAGGTGCACACGAACATGCCGTTCTCGCGCGCGCCGATCGTCACCACGCGCTCGCGGCTCGACAGCACAAGGCGGGCGATGGCGAGCTTGCCGGATTTGCGCATCGCTTCGCGCAACACGGCGAAGGTTTCCTCCGCCATCGCGCCGTCGGGCGCCATGTAGTAGGGCGCGTCCTGGTAGATGACGTCGACCTCGTCCTCGTCGACGAAGGCCTCGATGTTCATCGTGTGATTGGATTCGATGCGCACCGCGTCGAGGTCTGCATCATCGATGATGATGTACTGCTTGTCCTCGTATTCGTACCCCTTGACCAGATCAGCACGCTCGACGAGCCCTAGTTCGGGGTCGACCGGCTTCATGTTGATGCGGTTATGGGTCTTCTTGTGCAGCTGGTTGAACGAGATGCGCTCGCTGGCGCTGGTGGCGGGATACAACCGCACCGGACAGCTCACGAGGCTGAGTTTGAGGTAACCTTTCCAACTTGCCCTAGGCGCCATGAAACACTCCTACGCGGTCATGCACTGACAAAGACCTGCAGCGCTTTCGTCCGAGGACGATTGAGGCTGAGCAAATCCTACACCGACCGCACACAATACCGGCAAATCCCTGACGAAATCTTCCGCCATGCATTTGAGGTCGTGGACAGAGAATAATTCAAATTGTTGGAAGCGTCGATGGACTGGAATTTAAAACGCTGGCGGGACAGCGCCCCCCTCTGTCCTGCCGGACATCTCCCCCTCAAGGGGGGAGATCAACAGCTTCGGCGTCTCGCCCACTTCAGCAGCGTTGCAGATTAGCGGAAGCCCGGGTAGTGGCCAATCTCCCCCCTTTGAGGGGGAGATGTCCGGCAGGACAGAGGGGGGCGCCACGGATCGCGGTGGTCCTTGTTCTGCAACTACTTACTTCGTCTTCTGCAACTACTTCGTCGCCCCCGAGACCACCGGCAGATCCCGCGCAAACTTATCAATCTCCGCCCACGGATCGCCCGACGTCGCCAACAGCCCCGGCAGCGACGAATAATTCAGATCCTGCGGCGCATCGATGGATTCGAGGTCGCTCCAGCTGACCGGCGTCGAGGCCGGCAGATTGGTGCGGGCGCGCAAGGAGTAAGGTGCTGCGGAGGTGTGGCCGCGCGCATTGCGGTGGTAGTCGATGAAGATGCGCTTCTTGCGGTTGTCCTTGCCCATGGTGGTGGTGAAAGTATCAGGCGCCGTTGTCGCCAGATGCGTGGCGATCGCGCTGGTTGCCTGGTGCAGTTTCTTCCAGTTCTGCTTGCCTGTCACAGGTACCGTGATGTGGATGCCGCTGCCGCCGGAGGTCTTGGCGAACGGCACCAGCCCCAGGCGCCCCAATTCGTCCTTGATGTGCACGGCGGCCTCGACCACCTCGCGCCAGGCGATCCCTTCTCCCGGATCGAGGTCGAGGACGATCTGGTCGGGTCTGTCGAGGCTGGCGCGGTGGGTGCCCCAGGTGTGGAACTCGACGACGCCGAACTGCGCCAGCGCCAGATACCCTTTCGCGCCTTCGACCGAGAGATAGGATTTGGTTTCGCCCTCGGAATTTGTCGCCTCGAATGTCACCACCGAGGGCGGCATGCCGGTGAAGGCGTGGCGCTGGAAGAAGCAATCCTTCGGCAGGCCGGTCGGGCAGCGCACCAGCGACACCGGCCGGCCGAGAATGTGCGGCAGCATGAAATCGCCGACCAGCGCGTAATAGACGGCGATGTCGAGCTTGGTCGGGCCGGTCTTGCCGAACAGCCGGCGCGTCGGGTTGGTCACCCAGATGGTGGCAAGGTCAGCCTCGGCGATCAGCCGCTTGCGTGTCGAGGATACCGGCGTCGACAGGCCGACATCCCTCAAACCGCGGAAGACGCCGTGGCGCAGTGCGTTGTCCGCTGTGCGGTTGGCGTAGTGGATGCGCGCCGACAGCAGCGGCCGCACCCAGTTCATCTCGCGCATGATCTCGCGCGGAACGCCCTCGGGCGCGCTGGCGCCTTCCCGCAGCGGCTCCAGCCTGGCGAGCAATTCACCGGCTGTGGCGGCATCGAAACCGGTGCCGACCTTGCCGCGATAATGCAATTCACCGCCCTCGAACTCTGCCATTCCGAGCGCCGCCAGCCCTTCGGCCGCATCGGAGATGGTGAAGCCGGCGATGACGAAGTCGTCCGACAGCAGCGCCTTGGTCTTGGTCCAGCTTTTGCTTCGGCCGCTCTGATAGATGGCCGTGGCGCGCTTGGAGACGACACCCTCCAGCCCCAGTTCCGACGCCTGGTCGTAGAGCCCCTGCCCCGAGCCCTCGACATGGTCGGAGAACTGGATGGCGGAATTGGCGCCGAGGCCCGACAGCATCTGCGCGAGCAGCGCCTTGCGCCGGACCAGCGGCGCCTTGGTCAGGTCCCAGCCGTCGAGATGGAGAAGATCGAAGGCGTAGAAATGGAGCTTGCTGCCGGCGCCCTCGGCCAGCGCATCCTGCAGCAGCGCGAAACGGCTGATGCCCCGGGCGTCGAGCACCACGATCTCGCCATCGATGATGGCGTCGCAGCACGGCAGTTTGGCGAACGCATGCGGCAGGTCGCCATAACGCTTCGTCCAGTCGATGCCGCCACGGGTGATCAGCTTGACCGCGCCCTCAGTGAGATGCGCCATGGTGCGGTAGCCGTCGAATTTGATCTCGTGCAGCCAGACTTGTTTGGTGTCTTCGCCATCGGGCGGTTTTGGCACCTGCGTCGCCAGCTGCGGCTCGATACGGGCAAGCATGGGGGCCTTGAAGGCGCCCGGCAGCGTGCCGGGCTTCAGCGATCCCTGTCTGGGCGCGGGTTTGGCGGCGGGCTTTGCCGGCGCCGCCAGCTCCTCGATGCGCAATCCGGATTTGACGCTCTCCGGCCGGGCCGTGAGGATGTCAAGCGCAGTGTCGGCCGCGAGGTCGCGCTCTTTGAACAGCAGCCAGTTCTTCTTGTTTTCGTCCTCGCCGGGTTTCGGCTTCAGCCGGGTCAGCATCCAGCCGCCATTGAGCTTGGCGCCGGCCAGCCGGAACTTGAAGGCGCCGGTGCGCAAGCTCTTTTCGACATCGTCCATCGGCGCCCAGCTGCCGGTGTCCCAGACGATCATCGGCCCGCCGCCATACTCGCCTTCGGGAATGACACCCTCGAAGTCGATATATTCGAGCGGATGATCCTCGGTCTCGACCGCCAGCCTTTTGTCGGCCGGATTGAGCGAAGGCCCGCGCGGCACCGCCCAGCTCTTCAAGACATCGCCGACCTGCAGTCGCAGATCATAATGGTCTGCGGTGGCGTGGTGCTTGTGCACGACGAAGCGGTTGCCGTCGCTGCTGACGAGCCCGCCAACCGGTTCCGGCGTCTTGGCGAATTCGCGTTTGGCGCGATAGGCTTTGAGCTTTGGTGGAGTTGTCATCGCAAAGATCGAAGCACGGCGGCCAGGAACAAGCCAGTCACGCTCTCAATCGTCAGCGGCCGGCGTCAACTCGAGCTCCGCCGGCGACAGCCCTTGCTGCAACTGGCTCAGCCGGAATTCGTCGACCCAATAGGCCTCGCCATCGACCAGAACCCGGGCTTGGTAGGTGCCCTCCGAAAAACGCTGCTCGGTGATGTAGACCTTGTGACGATCGAGCGCTTTGCGCACCGCGGCGCGTTTGGAATTCTGACCTGTGACGGGACTGAACATGACACTGCCCTCGGTCGCCCTGACACGCAACGCGGCCGCTGTCGGCGGCCTTGCGACTGGCTCCAAGGATGCCGGAGACGAGGTGTCCTGTCAATTTCGTGGCAGTGCAGGTTGCAGTCCGGTTAAATTTTGCAGTCTTTTGAAGATGCTCGGGTCTCGGCCTGAATCACGATGTGAAGCGCGCGAAGACGAAGCCGCGCGTGATCGTGCCTGTTGCCGCCAGCCTACGAAGCGGCCGGCATACCCGAATGAGTGGATTTTCGGACTTCCCCGATGAGATCGAGTGTCGCTGCCGCGACCTCGGCAACCTGAAGCCGCTGCACACAATAGACCCCACCGGGGTTGTTTTCTTTACAAACACCTGGAGCGATGCATGGACAGGGCATGACCGGCTGGAGCGTCCGGTTCGGGACACCGAACGGGCCCCATTGCTCAGGCGACGTCAGGCCGTACAACCCCACCGCTGGAGTTCCGACAGATGCCGCGATGTGCATCGGGCCGCTCTCATTGCCTAGAAAGATTGATGCTTCGGCCAACAATGCCGTCAGGACTTCAAGCGAGGCCTTTCCGACGACACTGGCGACCGGCGACGCCGCCACTTCAAGGATCCTTTGCGCGGCAAGCCCCTCATCCGGCCCACCAACGAGCAGAGATCGCAACCCGGTTCTGGCGTATACCTCGTCGATGACCGCAGCAAAATGTTGCGGCGGCCAACAACGCCCTTCGAACCTGGCGCCGGCATGCACGGCCACATATGACTTCTTTGCCAAAGCGTTTTCCGCAAGAATCCTGGCACACTCTTCCTGGGCGGTCCCGTTCGGCTGCAGCCGAGGCGTTGGGTCCTGACAATCCAACCCAAGCGCGTGGAGTGGAGACAGGTTCCTGTAGAGATAATGGGGGCCGCCCTGTCCGAAAGTCGCGGCGAGAACGTTTGCAAGCTGGATTTCCCAGAACTTCATCGGATGCTCGGAAGGATCGAAGCCGACGCGAAGTGGAGCGCCGATCAAACGATGCATTATCCGCGAGGTTTTTGAATCGGTAAGGTCGATGCTAAGATCGAATTTTCGACGCCGCAGATCAGAGATGACGCCACGATAGTCGCTCAAACGCTTGAGCAGAGTCCTTCCTCTGCCGCGGGATTCAAAGCCAACGGCAACATCGGCGATCCCTTGCGCGACGATGAACTGCTTGAGTCCCGGCGCACAAAGCATGGTTACCGATGCTTGTGGATAAGAAAGACGCAGGTTGCGAACCAAAGCAGATGTCAGAACGACATCTCCAATGTACTTCGTTTGAATAATGAGGATGGAACGAATCCCATCTCCTAAACTTGCATTCATCGAGGTGATCTGCCGAAAACGCCAATTTGAGAAATTCTGCCGACGACACTCATTTCTGAACGTCAAGCGCGCTTTCAAATATAGAGCCAACCAACCCTGTCAACAACCTTGCCGGCCTTGGTGCCTCTTTGCATCGGTCGTCGGCAGGACCGGCAAACGCTCGTCCTCAGTCCTTCAATCGCCGCAAGCGGCGCGTCAGGCCCTGAACGGCTTTGAGCAGCCGGGGGCGCGACCGCGTCATGCCTTCGACCCGGCTGCGCAACAGAATGGCTGCGTTCGCAGCCCTGCCCCGCACCGTCACCGGTTCGCAGATCTCGGCCAAAACCGAACTCGCGGCACCAATATGTTGCTTGTAGCCCTGGCCGCCGACCGACAGGTCGAAATAGTCGAAGCCCCGCTCGCATCCCCACATCATCAGCTTGCCCATCGTCGTCAGGCCGGGTGAGACATTGGCGACCGCGTTCTGGTCGATGCCCAGCAGGAGGGCGTGAAGTGTGCCTTTTCTGACCAGCACATAGATGGAGGCGAGCCAGGCTTCACCGACGCGTAGACCGAAGAGCCGCACAGATCCATTGGACAGGCCTTGCAGCGCCGCGGCGCGGTAGAAATCGACGACCGGGACCTGCGTCAGGAGGTCGAAACGCCCAAGCTCACGAAAACGCTTCAGCCGCAATTCCAGCAGCACATCCAGGAGCTCCTCGGTCAGATCAGGCGTGTCGGCCTCGACCAGAGCGAGGCCACCAAGCTGTTCGAAGCCGCGGCAATGCTTGCGGAAGGCCTTGGCAAAGGACGGCTTGCAGATCCGCTTGATGAGCGTCTCCGGGTCGCCGTGCAGGACGAGGCCGGAGGTGACCTGGATGGAGTCGCGCGCCACCGAAAGCAGTGCCAGCGGATTGACGAGGCCGTGGATCTGCTGCGGGATCCCCGCGATATGGATGCGATCCGCCGGTGGCAGAACGGCACGGACCGCCGCCCACATGGCGTCGGCACTCTGCCTGGTCCACGCTCTCCCATCCGCCAGCAGCGGCACCGAGTAGTCGCACACGCGGCAGCTCAGCCATTCGATGACGTGGTGGCCGAGGGCCCGGCGCCGCATCAGCGGCAGCAGCATGGCCGGCGCGCCGGTCATGGCGTCACTCACCTCGATGACGACCAGGTCCGCGTCCTTGGGCATCAGCCGTGCGGCGATTCCTTCGACCCAGGCATAGTGCTGATGGGCAGTGCAGACGCCGTGCGCCTCAAGCAGCAGCCATAGCAGCCTTACGGTATCGAAACTGGTGTGCAGCCGAGCCGTGAAGTGCGCGGTTGCATCAGCGTTGGCGACAGTCGGGGAAAACCGCCCACCGGGCAAATCCCTTATCGGAGTCGTTCGCGCCGCGTAGCTTGCCACATGCTTCTCCCGTCATTCCGATCCCCCACGCAGGCGCCGCAAGTCCCGCATCAGTCCCTGGAGCCTCTTCAGCAGCCGAGGTTTGGAGCGCACGAACACCTCGGTCCGGTTGCGGACCTCGATGGCTGCGCTCACGGCGCTGCCTCGCACCGTAATCCCGTGGCAAAGCTCGCGCAGGCCCGAACCCACGGCACCCATATGTTCCTTGTAACTCTGGTTGCCGACCGACAGGTCGAAATAATCGAAACCGCGGCCGCGCGCCCAGCTCATCAACTTGCCCATGATCAGAAGTCCCGGCGAGACATTGGGCACCGCGCCCTGATCGATTGAGATCAGCAGAGCATGAACGGTGACTTGATGGATCAGCAGGTATTGTACGGCGATCAGAGCTTCACCAACACGCAACCCGAAGAGCCGCACCGACCCATCCGACAGGCCCTCGAGAGCGGCGTTTCGATAGAAGTCGACAGCCGTCGCCTGCGTCAGCAGGTCGAAGCGGCCCAGTTCGCGAAAGCGGCTGAGCCGCATCCGGACCAGGCCGCCGAAGATGACCTCCACCAGGGCCGGCGTGTTGGCTTCGACCAGTTCCACGTCGCCAAGCCGTTCGAGGCGGCGCCAGTCCTTGTTGAAGGCCTTGACGAAGGATGGCCGGCATAGGCGCTTGAGCACGGTTTCCGGGTCGCCGTCGATGGCGAGGCCGAAGCTGGTATGCAGGGAATCGCGCGTGGCTGCGAGCAAGGCCAGAGGGTTGGTGACGCCGCTGATCGATTGCGGAATTCCCGTGATCTGGATGCGGTCCGCCGGCGGCAGCACGGAACGCACCGCAGCCCACGCGGCCTGCGCCGATTGCATCGTCCACGGGCTGGCATCTGCCAGCAGCGGTGCCGAATAGTCGCAAACGCCACAGCTCAGCCATTCGATCACCCGATGGCGGAAGGCCGGCCGCCGTATCAGCGGCACCAGCATTCGCGGCGCGCCCGTCACGGCATCGTTTACCTCCACGATGAGCAGTTCCGCACCTTCCGGCATTAGCCGCGCGACGATCCCCTCGGCCCAGGCATAATTCTGGTGGGCGGTGCACACACCGTCCGCCTGGAGGCGCAGCCAGAGCGGCCTCACCGCTTCCAAGCTGGTGTGGAGCCGCGCCGTGTAGGCATCGATGGCGACGACGGTGGCCGGATGGGAGGACTGGCCATCGGGCGAGCCGGTCACCGCAGCAATTTGCACCGCCTGGACTGCCATGTTTTTTCCTATCGCTTTGCCGTAGCGAACGGCAGCGTCCGCCGCCACGCGCCCAACCGGCTGTCGCGCGCCTCATCGGGATGCTCGATATTCCACATGCGGTGATGCGCGAAATACCACGATGCCACGAGCACGAACATCTCCGAGACGGCGGAACCCAACAACGCCCACGGCGGAGACGCGATTGCCAGCAGGGCCGCGATCAGCGCCAGCCCGACGACCGCGCCGCCCGTGGTGATGAACGCGACGATCCGAAAATCGCCGAGTATCTCAAGCACGATGCGGGGCATGATATAGAGCATGATCGGGACAAAATTCGCGATCACGAAAAGCCCGATGAACCAGGTCGAAGCGTCCTGGAGAGCCTGGGATTTTATCATCGGCAGGACGAACATGATCGCACATCCATAAGCAAGGCCGCCGAGCCCCATGACGAGCGCCCAGATCTTGGCCTGCGTCCAGACACGGCCTGTTTCATTGTTCCGCATCAGCCTGGCGAGATCCGGCTGCGTCATGTTGACGAACGCAAGGCTGATGATGCGCAGCGGAGCAAACAGCACCAGAACCGCCGCCAGCGGTGCGTAGGCGGCTGGCCCGGCAATGCCGGCGACCAGCAGCGCCAGACATTGACCCTGGATGTTGGTGGTGGTCGCGCTGAATGCCGACCAGCGCAGTTGGGGCCAGAGCCTGACATAGCGTCGGCGCGTCGGCATGCGGAAGCTGATGCGAAGCGAGCGCCGAGCCAGGCGGACCAGGACGAAAATGCCGAACACATTTGCGGCTGCAAGTGCATAGAATACGGTCTGCAGCGGGTCTTGGACCAACCAGATCGACAGCCCGGTCAGGACACAGCCGGCGACTGTAAAAGCGCCATCGCTGATGGAGACGACAACCTGCTGGCGCCGTGCGAAGAAAGCCGTGCGCATATGGCTGCGCAACGACCAGGCACCGACGAAGCAGCCGGCGGCAATTCCGCTTGGATCTCCAAGGACATGCATCAGAACAGCCGTGCCGACGGCCATCAGCAACGCCACGATCAGCGCCGCCGTTCCGAACGCCACGTCATAGGTATTGACGCCGGCGCTGTTGGTGCTCTTGCTCATCCAGATGCTGGCGGGAACAGCGGTGAGCGACCTGATATAGGACAGGCCGACCCCGCCCATCACCATGCCGATGGCGAAGAGGCCGTAGCCCTGCGCCGACAGCATGTGCAACAGCATGATGTTGAGGGCGAAATGAAAGCCGCTCTGCATCGCCTCGCCGCCGATCATCAGCACGAGGCGTCGAACCAGATGGCTCGGAAACGCTAACTTCACGGCCGTGTCTCCGCTGCGCGGGCAGCGGGCGCCCTGCCCGGCCGCGCGATGGTCGTCTTCAGCTTTTCGGCGGCGATCGCGGTGATCGCCGCGGCCGCGACCGGCTCGCTGAAGATCGCCTCATAGCGCGCGCGCCCGGCAGCGACAAACCCGCGCCAGGCCTCAGGGGCGAGGATGATCTCCTGCAATTTCGCGCCAAGAGCTACTGCGTCGCCGGGCGGAACATGCCAGCCGGTCTGCCCGTCGCTGACCACTTCCACCAGCCCGCCGATCGCCGACACAAGCGGCGGCCGGCCATAAGCCATCGCCTCGATGGCGACGCGGCCCAGCGATTCCGGACGCCGCGACGGCACGGTGACGATGTCGGCCCAGCGATAATGCTCCGAGGGATCGGGAATGAAAGGCAGGACTCCGACGCGCCCGGCAAGCCCCATCGTTTCGACCAGTTCGGCAAGCGCACGCTCGCGCTCGGTGCTTTCGAAGGCGCCGCCGACCAGCCGCACCTCGACCCTCGCCTGGAGTTCTGCCGGCATCGAGGCGATCGCCTCCAGCAGGACCTCCTGCCCCTTGATCCGGTTGATGCGGCCGAGCAGCAGCACCCGCAATGGTCGCTTGCCGTCATACGTCATTGGTTCGACCGCCGCCGGCCCGGCAACGCCGTTGTAGACGACATGCGCGCGCGCGGCCTTGGGGTCGCCGAAAGCGGCTCGCGTCGCGCGCGAGTTGAAGATCAGATCCGCATGGCTCCAGTGCATCAGGCCGACGAGTATCCTGCGCATGGCGCCTTCGGGGATCTCGTGGATGTGCAAGACGGCTTTGTGGGGCAGTAATCGCGCGGCCAGCGCATAGTCGGCCACGATCGAGGTGTTGACATAGACGAGGTCGCAGGCCTTGAGGCGCCGCCACGCCCTGAACACGGCAACCGGCAATCGCGCCATCTCGACTGTCGCAAGGCGCGCAATGGCCTGGCGCCTCAACACCCAGAGCGGTTCGAAGACGATCCGGCTGGCATGCGCTTCCAGGATCTGGACGATCGGCCCGCTGCGCGGCAAGACCACCTCGATGTCGGCCGACGGAAACGCGGCGCGCAGCGCAGCCACGCTCTCCGCGAAGCTGCGGTCAGAACCATAGAGTTCATAACCCTGATGAACGCAGGCAATCCGCATCTTTGTTTCCCGCCGGGTGCTGCAACCATCGCGCTGGGCGATTGTGGCAGAACCCCGTCCGCAAGAATCATGCCTGGTTCGATATGTCCGACTATCGGTTCGATATGTCCGACTGCCGGCCGTACGCCCCTGGCATTGCTTCGTTTCGATACAGCTACGCACAGAAGGGTTGACCGAGAATGAAACAACCACCGGGTTCAACACCGTTTTTTTACAACCCCGCGCCATGATCCCCTCCCAGGATACCGAAATCGGAAGATGGCACGAAAGTTGCGGTCTGCTCATTATAAATTAAGCAATATCTAATATATGAAATGTGTGAAAGTGCCGCCGGCCATGAAACCAGAAAAGCCCGCCATTCTAATCCTGGGGACCCGCGGCATACCCGCGGCCCATGGCGGCTTTGAAACCTTTGCCGAAAAACTGGCGCTGTTTCTTGTCGGGCGCGGCTGGAAGGTCGGCGTCTATTGCCAGGATGAGGTCGAGCGGATCGACCAGCGGGTGCGCAGCGAAACCTGGCGCGGCATCGAGCTCATTCACATCCAGGTCGCCTCCAAGGGACCGCGCGCGACCCTGGAATTCGACTGGCAATGCGCCCGCGATGCTGCCAGACGACAGGGCGTTTGCCTGGTGCTCGGCTATAATGGCGCGGTCTTCCTGACCTGGCTCAGGCTGAAGCGGCGCAAGATCTTCACCAACATGGACGGCATCGAGTGGCGTCGCCCCAAATGGGGGATGGCGGCGCGAACCTGGTTCTGGCTCAACGAATGGATCGGCGCTTGGGCCTCGCATCGGCTGGTCGCCGATCATCCCGCCATCGCCGATCACCTGGCGACGCGCCGGCCGCGCAGCGCCATCGCCACCATCGCCTATGGCGCCGATCCGGTGGCATCAGCGCCCGAGGCGCCGGTCCGGGCGCTCGGCCTCGAGCCCGGGCGTTATCTCATCTCGATCGCGCGCATCGAACCCGACAACAACATCCTGCCGATTGTCGAATCCTTTTGCTCCACCAAGCGCGACATGAAGCTGGTGGTGCTGGGAACGCTGTCCGACGACATCCCCTACCATGCCGCCATCCGCAAGGCGGCGAACGGCTCGGTGGTCCTGCCGGGCGCCATTTACGACCAGGCAACGGTGAAGGCCCTGCGCTTCCACGCCCGCGCCTATCTGCACGGCCACACGGTGGGCGGCACCAACCCGTCGCTGGTCGAGGCGCTGGCGGCCGGCAACATGGTGATCGCGCATGACAATCCCTACAACAGGTGGACCGCAGGGGCTGCGGCGATCTACTTCACCGACAAGAACAGTTGCGCCGAGCGGATGCAGCAGGCGCTGGACGATGATGCCCTGGTCAAGGCCTGCGGCGTTGCCGCGAGGGCGCGGGCCCGCGAAGCCTTTCGCTGGGACGATGTCCTGCTCGCCTATGAAAACGAGGCCTATCATCTGCTCGGCATGACCGCCGCCAAGACCACTGCGATGGATCACGCATCGCCAGGAACCGTATGATAGGCTGGTCGCGCCGGCGGGTGCTGCGGACCGCGCTGTCCACTGCAGCGGCTCTCGGCTCGCTCCCGGTCGCACCAATCGCTCGCGCCGCCGCCGGGACGCGGTTTCGGCGCGGCGTCAACGCCTGGCCCTGGTTCTCGCTGACGCGTGAATTTCCCGCACCCCGCACCGACTACGGCTGGCCGCCCTTCCAGTCGCAACGGCCGGTGCCGACCCCAGACGACCTGCGTCGGTTGCGCGAGACCGGGCTCGATTTCATCCGCTTGCCCGTCGATCCCGGCCCTTTCCTGGCCGCCGACGCCAAGACGCGCAGTCAGTTGCTGGACATGCTGGACGCCGCCGTCACCGCCACCCTCGACGCCGATCTTGGCATCATCGTCAACATCCAGGCCAACGCTGCCACCCATTACTGGAACCCCGACCGCATGGTCTCCAGCACCGCCGCACCCGCTTTCGATCTCTATCGCGGGCTGGTCGGCGAGCTTGCCGGCAGGCTGGCGCGGTTCCAGCCCGGCAGGGTGGCGCTCGAGCCGGTCAACGAACCGGCGCAGGCCTGCGCGTCGAACGTCTGGTTGCAAATCCAGCTCGCGCTTCTGACCGCGGCAAGGGCATCGGCAGCGACCCTGCCGTTGGTCGTCACCGGAGGCTGCGGCTCGATGGTGAGCGGACTGACCGCGCTCGATCCGGGCCCGCTGTCGCCCTTCGAGCCGATCCTGTTCACCTTCCACTTCTATGAGCCCTATCTGTTCAGCCATCAGGGCGCGCCCTGGATGCGCGAGCCGGTCTATCGGTCGCTCAACAATGTGCCGTGGCCGGCATCCGCCGGCTCGCTGCAACAGACGCTGGCATCGGTCAGGGCGCGCATGGCGCAGGACACCGAAACCCCTGAAGACGCCAAGCAAGCAGCCTATGCCGAGACCGAGCGTGTGCTGAAAGTCTATTTCGACGCCCAGCCCGACCGCTGGTTTGTCGACAAATATCTTCGCCAGGTCCGCGATTGGGCCGATGGCCATAGCCTTGCGCCGGAACGCATCATCATGGGCGAGTTCGGCGCGCTGCGCACCGACGCCCGCTATGTCGCCGCGCCCAATCCGGATCGCGGGCGCTACATCGCCGATGTGAGGCGGAGCGCCGAGGAACTCGGCTTCGCCTGGGCACTGTGGGATCTCTTCGATGGCATGGGCATGATGGACGACACCACCCGGGCGCTGGACCCCGATATCATCGCGGCGCTTGGCCTGACCATGCCGGCGGACTGACCGGCCTGAACGCTGCCCGCGCCGGCCGATAGAGCACCAATGCCAGCACCACGAACTTGGTCAGCAGCGTCGTCTTCGACGCGACGCTTTCCGAAGTGTTGATCAGGATAACCCAGCCCAGCATCGGCAGCCAGATGCCGGGATGGCAGCGGCGCGCCACCTCGAACAGGAACAGCACGAAGCCGAACGTCAGCAAAAGCGTGAAGAAGGCGCCCTGATAAAGGACCGTGCGGATGATCGGGTTCTCGATGCCCTGTTCGAGACCGTTGATGCGGCGCAGGCTGTCGATCAGGTCGACATCCGGTCCCACGATCAGATCGCGCAATTCCAGGTGCTTGAAGAGCTCGAACATCTCGACGCGGGCATTGGCGCTGCCGCTGTCCGACACGAAGCGCTCCAGCAGCGCGTCGAAAAAGCCCAGATATGCCGCCACGATGATGACGACCGGCAGCAGGGCGGCGAGCATGAAGCCGAGTGCCGCACCGAGGAGATTGACGCGGCCCTGGCGCAATTTGGTGATGCCCTGAAAAAGCAGGTAGCAGCCGCCGAGCACCACCGTCGTCACCATCGCCGTGCGGCCGCCGAAGGCGACGAGTGCCGCGCATTGCAAGCCGATCAACCCTATCCGCACAGGCATCGACAGGGATCTGGCACCGGAGAGCAGCGCAAGCACATAGATCGACGTCACCATGGCATTGGCAAGCGGATGCCCCTGCAGCGCGCTCGAGCGCAGATCGGTGGTAAACGCCACGCCGTCGAGGCGATAGGGGAAGATAAGCGTCTTGGTGGCGAACTCGAAAAGGGCAAGCAAGGCATTCGCCGTCATGACCACGTGGACGACGGTCTGCAGCCCGGCGAAGGTCCGCTCGTCGTCCTCGCTGAGCATCAGCACGAGAAGTGCCGCAGCCACGAACGTATCGATCATGCCGGCCATACCGGGCCGCTGCCTGGCGATGACAACGACCAGAAGCACGATCGATATGGCGGCCATCAGCGCGCTGGCCGGCCGCCTGTCAGCGAGATGGACGATATGGCCGACCGGATTGCCTGATGCGCAGGAGCGCCAGGCAAGCAGCAGGACGATGAGATAGGTGGACGGGTGGATCTTGGTCGCCGGGTTGCCGAACAGGCCATCATAATTGTAGCCGACCAGCCACAGCATGCCCCCCGAGATGCTGAACAGCACCGCCACCGCCGCGATCAATCCGAAGCGCGTCAGCGCATCGACCGAGGTGCCGGAGATGGGCGTGCCGGCGCGGGGTGCGGCAGCACCATGGTTCGAAGCGCTTGCGCTCCAACTGGCCGCCATATCAGGCGGCCTCGTCGACCAGCAAGGCGGCTGTCGGCAGGCGCCCCATGACGGAGACCGCCTGCGAAGTCGTCGTGACGTCGCGCATCGGGGTGGCGTTCAGCGTGGCGACGAGCACGATCTCGTCGGCCATGGCGACCAGCGGCGAGGCATTGAGATTGTCGGCCAGCGCGCCGCCGTCGATGACGACGAGCTCGAAGCTCCGGCTGGCCCGCGCCAGCATCTGCTGCGCAAAATAGATGCCATGCGCTTCCTGGAAGACCGCCTTTGAGCGGCCCCTGCCCAGCACGGCAACGTTGCTGCCGGCGGCGTAATGGCTGACGGCCTCGAACGCGTACTCGCCGCGCAGAACATCGAGGATCCCCGGCTGCGGATCCTTCTGGCCGCCGCCGCCAGCATTGGCATCGATAAACAGCACACGGCTGCCCCTGGATGCCGCGGCATTGGCCAGCAGCCGCGCCACCCGGCTGCGCTGCGCGCCCTCGCCCGGCGACGATGTCACCAAGATGGAAGGCACCAGCGGCCAGTCCGCCGGACGCTGGCCCGAACTGAACATGCGCCTGAGCGCAAGGCCGACGACGGCATCGGTCTTCTGGCTGGAGGCGGCGGCGCGCGCCCCGCCGAAAGGCCACCAGCGCCGGCCTGTGTCCGACTTTGCCGGCACCACGCCCAGCACCGGCGCGTCGATGGCCGACTGCATCTGGGCGCTGGAAAGCACCGTCGGCGAGGAATATTCGGCGATCAGCGCCAGACCGGTGCCGAGCCCAAGGCCGCCGAATATCGCGCCCAGCAACAGCAGCGGCAGAGGCGGCCAGCTCTTCTTCAAGGCGGGCATGGCGTTGGAGATGATGCGCGCATTGGTGCTGTCGACATTGATCTGCTCGCGCGTCTCCTGGGCGCGCTGGAGATAGTTCGAGTAGACGGAACGCAGCGCCTCGAGGTCGCGCTGCAATTCGCGCAGCCGCACCGAGGCCTGATCGGTGTCGAGCGACTTGCTCTTCATGCCGGCGACCTTGGCTTCCAGCGCCTGCTGGTTGGCCAGCGCCCGTTCGTAGTCGGTCTCGGTGGCGGTGGCGATGCGGCCAAGTTCGCGCGCGATCAGCTGGCGTGTGTCGCGCAGTTGCTGCTGGGCTGCGATCAGCGAGGGATGACGCGGCCCCAACTCCGTGCCGAGCTGCGAGACCTGGTCGACCAACGTCGCCTCCTGCGCCCGCAGGCTCGAGATCACCGCCGAGCGCATTGCTTCCGAAGTTGCGTCCGGCGTGCCGCTCTGCCGGCGCATCTGGTCGACCTGCGCCTTCAGCGCCGCGGTGCGGCTCTGCGCCGCCGCAAGCTGCGTGTTGATCTCGGTCAGTTCCTGGTCGCTGACCAGATTGCCTGCCGCCATCACCATGTTGTTGGCGGACTTGTAGGCTTCGACGGCGTTTTCGGCTTGCTGGACGCGCTTGCGCTGCTCGTCCAGCCGCGCGGTGATCGACTCGGAAGCGTCCTTGGCCATTTTCGCGCGCGCGCTCGCCTGGTCGACCAGGTAGGCCTGCGCGATGGCGTTGGCCAGGAGGGCGGCTTTGTCGGCGCTCTTGGCAGTGACGATGACGTCGAGGACCAGGACCTTGTCGGCCCGCTTCACCGCCAGGCGCCGGCGCAGCGCGTCGAGTGTCTGCACCGACCTGTCGCCTTCGGCTGATGCCGAACCGAGCAGGCGCGACAGCAAGCCCTGCCCATTGAATTCCGGATCCTGCGTCAGGTTTGTCGCCGCGATCGCCCGCATCAGCACGCCTGTCGACTGGACCACGCTGACCTGGCTCTCGACCTGCGTGATGCCGCCATCGGGTGAGATACGGCTGGGATTGACGTCGTTGGTGACCACCTGCAGGTCCTGCGGATCGATCAGGATTTCCGCCGCCGAGCTGTAGAGCGCCGGTGTGAATAGGCCGTAGAGCAGGGCGACCAGCGTCAGCAGTGCGACGGTGCCGAAGATCCAGAACCGGCGGCGCACCAGGATGCGCTTCAGATCGCCCAGTTCGACAGTGGAGGCTGCATATGATCCCGCGCGTGCCGGATCCGGGGAGTGTTGCTGAGGAACCATGGGCAGGGATGATTGCATGGCTGCCTCCGACAATACTCCATATGCCGGCAAGATCAGTTTGCGGCGCTAACCTAGCTATTCCTCCAACTGTTAAAACATTGTTAATTATGTTGAGAGGTGACGTGAATTTTGGCACGCGGTTTGCTTAAAAATATACATATCGAGGTGTTGGCTACGCAGCGAGCGGAGACGAATGCAAATGGGGTTACAATTTGACCGGACCGGTCTGGCCGGCAAGGCCGGGCACCGCCTTTTCGGACCTCCAACATGCAGATAAGCCTCCGCCTGGACGGCGACTGCGTCCGCGCCTTTCACGTCACGCTGCTGGAGCGCCTTGCCGCGCTCGAAGACGTCGAACTGTCCGTCGATGTCAGGCCGGCGGGCGGTGGCATTCCGCGCAGCGCCGCGGCCCTGTTTCAACTCGAAACGGCGATCCACGGACTGTCCCATGATGGACTGGCCAAGCGTGTGCCGCTTTCGGCGCTCGCGCCCTACCGGCAGTCCCCCGCTTCGCCTGACCTCGTCATCGACCTCTGCGGCGATGTCAGGCTGGAAAACACACGGATCTGGCGCGTCACCTATGACGGCGCCAGCGGCGAAGCGGCCTTGCTGGCCCTGATCCTCGCAGGTCGCACGCCGCTTGCCCGCATCGAGGAGAACGGCGTTGCGATCGCCGCCGGGCGTCTGGGCACCGAATATGGCGGCATCGCGCTGGCGTCCTTCCAGGATATGCTGGCGCGCACAGCAAGCCTGATCATAGCTGCCATGTCAGGCGCGGCAAAGTCCGTGCCTGATCTGCCCGAACCGGCGCAGGTGGGCGGCCCGCCGCCAATGCCCTCGGCGGGCAAGCTTGGGGTCAGGGCCGGCAAGGCGCTGGCGCGGCGGATCATCCAGAAGATCTATCACCTTTGCTACAACGCGCCGCACTGGAAGGTCGGCTGGCGGCAAACCGGGAGCCGCGATCTGTTCGAGCTGCGCGCGCATCCGGCGTCGGGTTGGCAAGAGTTGCCGGACGACGGCAGCCGCTTCTACGCCGATCCGTTCCCCATCCTCTACCAGGGCCAGCTGACCCTGTTCGTCGAGGACTATATCCATCGGCTCGGCAAAGCCATCATCTCCGCCGTTCCCTTCGGCCCGGCAGGCCCGCTCGGAAGGCCTGAACCGGTGTTGGAGCTGCCCTACCATCTCTCCTACCCCTTCGTCTTCGAGCGCGACGGCGAGGTCTGGATGGTGCCGGAAAGCTGCGCCAACGGCACGGTCGATCTCTACCGGGCCACAGCTTTTCCCGGCGGATGGGTCAAGGAGGCGACGCTTCTGTCCGGTGTCGTCGCCAGCGACGCCACGCTTGTCGAGCATGGCGGCGCCTGGTGGCTGTTCGCCACCGTCCGCGACGGCGGCGGCGCCTTCTCCGACGCGCTGCATCTGTGGTCGGCGCCGGATTTTCGCGGCCCCTGGACGCCGCACCCCAAAAATCCCGTGCTGATCGATATCGCCTCGGTGCGGCCGGCCGGCCGCATGGTCAGGCGCGGCAACGACCTGCTGCGCCCGGTCCAGGACTGCCGCAGGAGCTACGGCGCGGCGCTTGGCATCGCACGCATTTCTCACCTTGATTTGATCGGCATGGAGCAGGTCGTTGAAACCATCTTAAATCCAGGTGCGCTATGGAGTGGGCGTAAACTTCACACGCTCAACGAGGCTGGCGGCTTTGAGTTCATCGATGGCTCGGCGATCGCACCGCGCTGGAAGCAGCGGGCCCGCGATTAACCTAAACATTGGTTACTACCAAGCACGCGCGCCGGTTGCTTGCGGTTGATTTAGGTCCGGAAGATATTTTCTACCGGAGATTGTGAAACGCGCCGTTGCCATCAGAAAGAGCAGCAAAATGAGTATCTCAGAGGCTGGCCCGGCCCAAGTCGATGTGGCGATCGTCGGTGCCGGAATGGCCGGCACGACCTTGGCAATTCTGTTGGGACGAGCCGGCCGCAAGGTGGCGCTGATCGATCCGCACCGCGTCCACCACGAGGAATTCCGGGCCGAGAAGATCGGCATGGACCAGATGCTGCTGTTCGAAAAGCTCGGCCTCGATGCGACACTCAAGCGTCTCGTCACCTCCACGACCGACACGCATGTCTTTCGCCTCGGCCAGTTCTTCGCGCATGAGAAGAAGGCTGAATTCACATTCTCCTATGGCGCGCTGATCAATGGCCTGCGCGACGCCTTGCCTGCGCAAGTGCCGCTGACGGTCGGCAAGGTAACCGAAGTCTCGACTGGACCGGACCGGCAGCGGCTTGTGCTGGCCGACGGCACCGTCATCGATGCCCGCCTGCTGGTGGTGGCAACCGGTCACGGCGAGGCGGTGCGGCGCGCCGTCGGCGTCGAGCGTATCGAGCAATCGAAGGCGCATTCATTGTCGATGGGATTCGACCTCGCCATCTCGCCCAGCGATTTCGGTCATCAGTCCGTCACCTGCTACAGCAGGCGGGCCGCCGACCGTATCGCCTACATCAGCATCTTTCCCCTCGGCGACAAGATGCGGGCGAACATGTTCCTCTATCGCAATGTGGCCGAGCCGTGGACGCGGGCGTTCCGCCAGGAGCCGCAAAAGATGCTCTGCGAATTGATGCCCGAAATAGCCGTGCGATGCGGCAACTTCGAAGTCGCGAGTCCTGTCGAGGTCAGGCAGATCAGTCTGAGCACGACGCAAGGCCATCGCCGCGACGGGGTCATCTTCATCGGCGATGCTTTCTGTACCACGTGTCCGACGCCGGGCGTCGGCATCGGCCGCGTGATGACCGATGTCGATCAGCTCCATTCGGTTCACATTCCACGCTGGCTCGAAACTCCAGGCATGGCGGCTGACAAGATCAACGCCTTCTATGACGACCCGGTCAAGGTGGCTGCCGATGAGGATGGCATGCGGGTCAGTTACTATGCCAAGTCGATTACCGCCGACACCGGGCTGGAATGGCGCGTGCGGCGCCTGCGCAACAACACCGCGCGCCAGCTGATGATCATCGGCCGTAAGGTCCGGCATCTGGGACAACGGCGGGCACCCGTGGCCAATATGCGATAGGGCGCGACCAGTGGCGCCCTATCGCCGATATTGATTGCCCTTATAGGGCGAAGGCGTCAGTCGCCAACCGCTCAGGTTGCCGTCGGCGGAGGTGTCGATGGGGCAGTCTGGGCCGTGACACCCGAAAGCCTGTCGCGCTTCTGCAAGGTTGGTTTCTCGTATTTCTTCACTGTAAAGTGCCCTCCGAATTGATACGGCGCCAGCAGAACCAATTCCCTGCCCCATGTCAATTGTGCCATTACTGGTTCTTACGTCGTATCCACGCCATCGCGGTCAAACGATTCTTCACTGTTGCATTGCCGGCACATATCGGCTCCGACAGGTCACCTCATCCCAGCGCCAATCCCGCTCTCCTCGGCCGCGCGATGTTGTAAATCGTTTCATCCAAGGTATTTTGGCCATTGGGGAACAGAGGGAATAGTCATGTCCAACAGCGCCTTGCCGCTGGTCATCAGTGCGCCTGAACCACGCACGCTCGACCTGATCTTCACAGCCCGGCAGCTGGCGCGGCTCAAGGCGCACTATCGCATCGTCGAGACGACCGCTGACGGCGTCGCGAAACTGCCGGCCGACGTGCTGGCCGAGGCGCGCTATATCATCGGCCAGCCGCCCATATCGCCCGAAACGCTCGATCGGATGAAGACACTGCGCTGCGTCTTCAATGTCGAGACCAACCTCATCAACAATATGCCCTACGAGACGTTGTTCGCGCGCGGCATCCATGTCGTCACCACCGGCCTGGTGTTCGCCGAGCCGGTCGCGGAGCTTGGCCTTGCCATGGCACTCAATCTCGCCCGCGGCATCGTCGATGCCGACCTCGCCTTCCGCCAGGGACAGGAACTGTGGGGCGGCGACGGCAACCAGACGGCGCGGCTCTTGTCCGGCGCCGATGTCGGCATCATCGGTTTCGGCGATCTCGGCCGGGCGCTCAACCGGCTGCTGTCGGGCTTCCGCACCCGCACCAAAGTCTTCGATCCATGGCTGCCGCCATCGATCCTCATCGACAATGGCGTCGAGCCGGCCTCCCTCGACGAGGTGCTGTCGACCAGCGACTTCATCTTCGTCGTTGCCTCGGTGACCAGCGAGAACCAGGGTTTTCTCGGTGCCGACGCCTTTGCCGGCATGCGCAAGGGCGCTGCCTTCATCCTGCTCAGCCGCGCCGGCGTGGTGGACTTCCCGGCGCTGATGGCGGCGGTGAAGAGCGGCCACATCGTCGCCGCCAGCGACGTTTTTCCCGAAGAACCGCTGGCGCGGGACCATCCGGTGCGCGCCCTGCCCGGCTTCCTGCGCTCGGCTCACCGCGCCGGCGCGCTCGACATCGCCTTCAAGCGCATGGGCGATATGGTGCTGGAGGACATGGACCTGATCGACCGCGACCTGCCGCCGCTGCGCTCCAAACGCGCCGAGCGCGAGACGGTTTCGCGCATGCGTTCCAAGCCGGCCGACAGGAATTGAGGCGTGGATTTTCGTTCGGGTTGGCCGGCCCTCGACCAGGTCCGCTTGACAGGAGCGCGGCCGGCGATGACGCTGCCGCAATCGAACTTTGCGGAGGGAGGCCGTGACCATGAAGAAGATCTATGAAAAGCCGATGCTGCTCAAACGGCAGAAACTCTCCGCCGTGACGGCGCAGCAAGCCACTTCAGGAGTGACCGGTCCGATCGGCCCGACAGGCTGACGCCTCACGGTGTTCGATGAAGGTAGCATTGGACGCGCCCGCGGGTCGGCGGCGAGACGGCAGTCGCTCAAGGCGCAGCATCAGTGTTTATGGCTGCTCTTCGCTCTGCGGGCAACCGCTTCCATAAAAGAGCGGGCGGCAGCGTCACAGGCTGTTCTGGACGGTCCATTCGCGGACAGCACGACCTCCGCGGCCTTCCGCGACATGCCGTATTTCCGGGCGAAGACCGCAGCGTCGTAAGGTTCGTTTTCGGCCGGTGCCGCGGACGTGATCCTGGCCTTGGTCATTGGCGGGTCCGCCTGAAACTCTCAAGCAACTCGCCTTCATTGCGGCAGCCATTCTGGAACAGCGAAAACACCGTGGCTGCCAGAAGCTGCACGTCCGACTCCCCCGACATGCGATCAAATTTGCGCTCCAGGCAGACCCGATCGAAGACGCGCTGGCACAGTTGCAGATCGGAAGGATGGAGACCGGGATTGCGCTTACGAAGGCTCGACATAAGAAGCCCCTTTCGGAGCAGCGGCCACTTTTGATGCATGTCGTCCAAAAGTGACCTCGGCTTTGGGAGAACGACATGCATAAACAAAGACCCTAAAGCGCATCGCATAAATCGGATCAAACGCGATGCGCTTTAGACGCTGTGGGTCAAAAAATGAAATCGGGCTGAGCAAGAGTCAACATCGGCCTTCATCACAGTAACTATCGTACAATTCTCCCCCCGGTCCTCCCCCTTCTTCGAACGGTCCCCAGGCCCAGCGCGACATGGCGCTTTTCATTGGCCAGCGGATTTTATCGGCGTGATCCGGCGCTCTCATGAAATATGTCGGTTTTGTACCAAATGGCGTTTGGTACGTTTCCGACACTAACATTCAGGCCGATCTTTTCATATGCGAACAGGCGTTGGGGGGCGCCGTGCTTCGAATTTCATATCGCATTGATATCTTTCTGCGTTCAGAGCCCCTATACATAGGCCATCGTCCTCACGTTTTTACGGGCACGGACGGCTGGGAGATTGGATGGCTCTTGCCCTGCATTGGGCCACGCCATGTCTGATCCCAACAAAAACTCTGATCCCGACAAAAAACCCAATCCCGACGGGAACCATCCGTACCGAAACCAATTGCTGCGGCGCATGCCTGCGGATGATCTGGCGTTGCTCGAGCCGCACATGCAGCGCTGCGACTTGCCATTGCGCATGATGCTGGTGACCCCGAATGTTCCGATCGAGGCCGTCTACTTCATCGAACAGGGCATTGGTTCGGTGGTCGCCAGCACGGCAAGCGGCCAAGAGGCCGAAGTGGGCTTCATCGGCTTCGAAGGCATGACGGGATACTCCCTGGTGATGGGCGACGACCGTGCGCCGCATGCCTGTTTTGTCCAACTCGAAGGCGAAGCGATCCGCATCGAAGCCGGCGCTTTCAAGGCAGCTTTGGAGGCAAGTACGACCTTGCGCATGTTCCTGCTGCGCTTCGTCAACGCACTACAAACCCAGGCCGGCTGCACCGCGCTCGTCAACGCGCGGCTGAAGCTCGAGGAGCGGCTGGCGCGATGGTTGCTCATGTGCGACGACCGGGTGCCCGGCGAACATCTCGCCATCACCCACGAATTCCTGGCCATCATGCTTGGTGTCAGGCGGCCAGGCGTCACCGTCGCGCTTCAATTGCTCGAAGGCCGCGCGTTGATTCGCTCGAAACGGGGCGAGATCGTCATTCGCGACCGCGCCGGGCTGCTGGAACTCGCCAATGGCAGTTACGGCGAAGCCGAGGCCGAATATGCAAGGCTGATCGGCGAGATCGGCGCGGCCTGATCAGGAGCGGCTGCCGCCGGCATCCGGCTTGCCCGATGTCGCTTTGCCGGGCGGTGCCGCACCGCCTTTTATGGGCCCATCCCTGCCGATCGGCCCATCCCTGCCGATCGGCCCATCCCTGCCGATCGGCTCATCCTTGCCGATCGGCAAGCCGGCATGCTCCAGGCTTGCAAGCTTGCACTTCGTCTGCTCGGCCGCCGCTCCGACAAGGCAATCAATGGTGAACATGGCACCGGCGTGATCGCTTGCCGCGACCGCCTGGCGGATTTTCGTCAATTGCGCCTGCGTGTAGTCCAGAAGCTCGACCAGGTCGGTATGATCCAAACCGCCCTCCATTACAGGATGTCGAGAGGCCGATCCGAGGTCGCTCTTGCCACCGAAATACGCCCATTTACGCGGCTTGCATAGCCGGACTGTCAGAATCGTACAGCCTACGCTCTACGGGATCGTTGCCTATTGGCCAAAGGTCCATCTTCGCGCCAGCGCCACGGCATGCAAGTGTATATAAGCTATCGCTTGAATACTGGTCCGTACGTCTGTCGGGGAGATGTCGTGCCAATTCGCGAGAATCTCGCCGCCAATCTCAGGCGGCTGGTCCAGCGCCATGCTTCCGTCAGCGCGGTGTGCCGTGAGCTTGGCATCAATCGCACCCAGTTCGAGCGCTATCTGCAAGGCAAGGCGGTGCCCAACAAAACCACCGCCAGGCTGATCTGCGATTATTTCAAGATCGACGAAAACGAGCTGTATCGCGAGCCGGCTATTCCCGCAGCCAACGGCGACGGCAATGCATCGCTGCGCGAGGCACTGTACGAAAACATGGTGCGGCCGCCGTCGCCCGCCATCGCCGGCGGCACTTATTTCACCTATTTTTCGGTCCCCGGCCGCCCCGACCTTCTGATGCGCTCGGTCACCTTCCTGCGACGTGAGGCCGAGCTGGTCACCTTCAGGCGGGTGACGCGGTGGGCCCCGGGCGATGGCCAGGGTGGCGCCAGAATGCCCGGCAACCACTACGGCGTAGCGATCTCGCGCCTGAACTGGATCTATTTCACAGGCATCAACCGCCGCCAGACAAGCGAGCCCTCGATCATGACCGTACAGTGGGCTCCCATCTCCGAACCGGTTCTGGTCGGCAGGGCGATCGTCCTCACAGGATCGGGGCCGGCCTTTGTGCCGGTCATCATGCGGCAGGACGTCACCAGGGTCAGCATGAAGCGGGCGTTGCAGATGGCCCATATCGTCAGCCTCGACGACCCCAGCGTCGATCGACTGGTGGTCAGTCTCGCACGAGAGACCCGATAAACTCGCCTCCTACGGGAAAAATCGGGGAAAGTTTCAAGTTTTTCGGCTATATTTTTCCTCGTTTCGGCTTTTTTACGCAAAAAATGCCGGAACTTTCACCCAAACCTGTCGTTTTCCAATGGATCGTTGCTTCGACGATCCCAAAGCAATAGGAGAGTACCCATGAACATCAAGATGATCTGCTTGGGCGCCATGGCACTTTCGATGGTCGGCGGCGCGGCGTTTGCCAAAACGTCGGCTCTCGACGATCCAGCCAAGATGCAGCCCTTCTACACCGATAGCAGCATGAAGACGATGGTCAGCAACGACGACTTCGTGAAAGCCTGGAAGGCCCTTACGCCGGACGACCAGACCGCGATGATGAAGGCCTGCGAGGACGAGGCGAAGGACGCCACTGCGGCCAACAGCCATCCCGAATTCTGCAGCAGCGTGAAAGCGAACGGCGGCAGCAAGTAGCAGTCCAGCAACCCGAATGAGAAACAGCCCCGCGCGGGGCTGTTTTGCGTCTGCCGCAGGTGTGCAGACAAGCCAGCCACGCAAGGATCGGGCCCGGCCGGCACCCGGCCCATCTCCCCATTTCTGCCATGTTGCACTGCGATAATTTGTTGCATTGCGATATCGGCCTGCACCGCCGACATTGCACAGGGGCTGGGCTTGCACGAGGGAGCCGTCGTGGCAGCATCGTTCCGGCCGGACATACAAGGATTGCGCGCGCTCGCCGTCGGCGGCGTCGTCGCCTACCATTTCGGCCTCACCGCGCTCCCCGGCGGCTTTGCCGGCGTCGACATCTTCTTCGTCATCTCGGGCTGGCTGATATCGACCCATCTCATGCAGGAGATCGGCGAGACCGGCCGGCTCGACCTCTGGCGCTTCTATGCCAGGCGCGCGCGGCGGCTCCTGCCGGCAGCTTTGTTCGTCATCCTGGTCACGCTGGCCGCCGGCTACTTCATCCTGGCGCCGCAGGAGCAGGCGCTCTATTCGCGCGGCGCCATGTTTGCCTCCGCCTATGCCATCAATCTGTGGCTGCTGCGCTGGTCGTTCGACTATTTCGCCGCCGACGCCACCAGCAATCCCTTCATCCACTTCTGGTCGCTGTCGGTGGAGGAGCAGTTCTATCTGGCCTGGCCGGCGCTGCTTCTGCTGGCCGCCTGGCTGCGGCCGGGCCGGCGAACGGCCGCAGCCATGATCGGCGTGGTCGGCCTCGCCTCCTTCGCCGCCTGCCTGTGGCTGACCAGCGCGGCGCCGGCCTGGGCCTTCTATTTCTCGCCGCTGCGCGCCTGGGAGTTCGCTGCCGGCGGCCTGGCGACGCTGGTCCCCATGGCTTTGCTGCAGCACCGCATCTGGCTGCGGCCAGCCCTTGGCTGGCTCGGCCTGGCGCTGATTGCGACCGCCTATCGCCTGTTGAGCGAGGACCTGCCCTTCCCCGGCTGGTATGCACTGCTGCCGGTTGCCGGCACCGTGCTGGTGCTGCTGAGCGGCGGCTGCGGGGAACAGACCAACGGGCGGACCGACCGGCACGTCCTTGGCCCGGCCACCGCTTTGTCGCTGCCGCCCTTGCAATGGATCGGCACGCTCTCCTATTCGCTCTATCTCTGGCACTGGCCGGTCATCGTCTACGCCGGGATGCTGACGCCCGATCTTACGGTGCCGCAGCGGCTGGGCTGCGGCGTGCTGGCGCTGGCGCTGTCGGTGCTCACCTATCACCTCATCGAGAACCCGGCACGACGCGGCGCCTGGCTGACGGTGGGCGCTCGCGCGCTCGCACCCGCGCTGGCGCTGACCGGTGCCGGCGTGGCGGTCGCCTACGCCAATGCGCATCTGGCCACGCGCAACATCGGTCCCGAGCAGCGCGGCATCGAGCAGGCGGCCGAAAGACCTTCCATCGCGCGGGCCGTCGACAAGAACTGCCTGGCCGACTTCCAAACGGTGACGCCGAAACCCTGCACATTCGGCCCGGCCGATGCCACCCGCACCATCGTGCTGTTTGGCGATTCGCACGCCGACCACTGGTCGACGCCGCTGATCGAAGCAGCCAGGCGCAACGACACCAAGGTGGTCACCTACCTCAAATCATCGTGCCGCGCCTCGCGGCTCTCCACCTTCAACACGGTGCTGAAGCGCGACTACACCGAATGCGACGCCTGGCGCGAGCAGGCCATATCAGAGATCATCCGCCGCAAGCCGCGCCTGGTGGTGATCTCCGAATTTTCCATCGGCAATCTGACCCGCGATCTGCCCGCCGCCGAACGCACCGCCGAAGTGGCGCGCTGGCAGGCCGGCCTGCGCTCGACCTTGCAGGCCTTCAGCCGGGCCGGTGTCGAGACGGCAGTCATCCGCGACACGCCGATCAACGCCAGCTTCGCCGGCTCCTGCGTGGCGCGCACCCTGTGGTGGCGCGAGGCACCCTCGCCGCACTGCGACACGCCAAGGGCCGAAGCCGCCAACGACAGCACCGCCGCCACCGAGCGCGCCGTGGTGACCAGCGTGCCCGACACCCGCTACATCGACCTCACCAACCAATTCTGCGGCCCGACCTCCTGCCACGTCGTCATATCAGGCAAGCTGGCGTTTCGTGACAGGCACCATCTGGCGACGGGCTTTGCCGAGACACTGGCGGGGCCATTGGAGAGGGCCTTGTTTTAGGCGCCTGGGCATCTGCGCCCCGGTCTGTATTGTTCGTCACATCTTACGAATCTGTGGAACGAGGCTGCAACTCGGCAGTTATATATTAGCCTAACCTTGAAAAGGAGGCAGCTATGAAAAAGCTCCTGCTTGTTTCGGTTATCGCCATTGCTTCGGCGGCGGCGATGATCGCCCCCGCCGACGCCCGCAGCCGTATCAGTATCGGCATTGGCGGCTATGCAGACGACTATTACGGCGACGATTATTACAATGGTTACGACTATGGCGATCGCTACTATCGCCCTTATTACCAGTACGACGCCTATGACAACGGCTACAGGCCGCGCTATTACCACCGTCACCACCGTTGCCACATCGCACTGGTCAAGCATTGGCGCCATCACCACAGGATCGTCGAGGAAATCCGCGTCTGCCGATGATCTGATCCTGTGAAAAATGATCCGGCCGGCGCCGCCGGCCGGATATTTGCGCCGCTCACCCCACCCGCCTCCTCATCATCATCCCGTAATGCACTGCCAACAAATCCAGCCCCACCTTCAGCAGCTTCGTCACCACGTTCCGGCCCTCGCCGGTCTGCTCGGACAGGCGCTTGAGGGAACCGTCCGCGCAGCAGACTTGTCGTACCACGGCGGCCACCTCCCAATGGCCTAGCGCTCTTGTGGCGGCGGCATAGGCCCTGCCGGCGTCGAGAACGCTGTCGGCGATGCCGCCGCCCTCGCGGCCGCCGTCGATGCGCTCGGTCCAGCGCATCGGCTTGACATCAGCCTGCTGACTGCAGCGGAAATCCTCGCGGTAGCGCAGGCCTGCCTCGCGCTGCTGGCGCGACAGCGAAGTGATGCCGACGAGCGCATCGATGGCGCGCAGCCGCACGATGCCGCCGGTCGCGGCGTAGCCGTCATTCGACACTTCGTAGACACGCGCAGCCTCCAGCGTGCCCGCTGCCAGCCGCTTGCGGCCGAGGGCGTCATCCCTGAGCGCGAAATCATGGCCGATCTCGCGGCGTATGCGCACCTGCTCGGCCTCGCCCTTCGGCAATTTCGGCGCCTGCGGTTTTGCGGGTCTGGTCTTTTTGCTCATGGGAGGCTCCTGGTTGGGATGGTGGTGGGAGGCCGGCACGTGGCGATCCTTCGCGCGCCCTCGGCCCTGCCGGGCATCTTCCCACGCGGTGGCAGAGCGGAGCGGAGCGCTGCTCGGTTGGCCTTCAATGAACCGGAGGTCGTCGCCTCTTCGCCGCCGCGCCAGCATCCCTGTCGTCCGGCATCCAGGCTGATGGAACCGGCGCGAGCTTTCGACGTTATGTCGCGTCCATGCCAAGGGGAGGTTCGCCGATGACAGCCTTCATGCCGGTTACCGTGCGCTTTTGCGACAACAAAACCATGCTGGTCAGTTCGGTGGCCGGAGCCGCCGAGGCACTGCGCCACCAATGGCCCGACAAGACAGCGCCTGGCTATCTCGAGGCTTCCCGGCTGGTTACGCTCGCCGTGGACGGCATCTGCTGCCAGCGCATCGCGTTCGACGCCTTCACCAGGGCGGCCAAGCAGCAGAACATCCTGGTCGACAGGCCCAAAAGCCGCGCCCATGACTGGCTGGATGCGGTGGCTAGCCCGTGAGGAGCGGGCGCCGCCCGAAAAATTGATGCAACCGGCCCCCAGCGGGGCGCGTTTATGGGTGCGGTAGCTGGAGCCGCGCGCAAAGCGAAGGTGAACGCCGTGGGTACGATGAAAACCGGAGTGCCGCTCAAAGTGCGGGTGGAAGATGAGATCGAAGAGATCGACAGCGTCAGCGAAGCCGCCGATTTTCTCCAGCGCTGGCCGCTGGAGCGGCGTGGCCATGTCTACCGCAGCGCGTTGAACGCCTGCAGCGCGGCGATTGCCGCCCAGATTTCCGAAGCCGACGCCATGAAGGTGTTTACCGGCTTTGCCCGGGTGACCGGCATATTGGTCGGCGAGGGCAACCCGGCGGTAGCGATGGACGCAAGGAGCATGCAGAGCCGCACGCCCAAGCAAGGCGGGCAGATGCCGAAATAGGGCTTTGCTTCTTTCTCCCCGTTTACGGGGGTGAGGTGTGATCCGCGCAGCGGACGAAAAGCCAATTGCTTGGCTTTTCGAACAGCGAACGCCCGGCAGGGCAATGAGGGGCGGCGCCAGCGCTTCGGTAAGTGGCATCTGAATCGGATGCTTGAATTTCATGTCAGCTTCCATCCTGCCTCGTCAGCGCTGCCCCTCATTGCCCTGCCGGCACCTTCTCCCCGTGAACGGGGGAGAAGAGATCAAACCTCACCCCGTCGCAACAAATACGCGGCGCTGGAAGCGCGCCTGGTGGTAGGTACAATAGCTTTTCAGCGCCCCGGTGCGCATGCCGCAGCACAGCATGTCGGCGCCTGGGCGGCTGCCTGGCGCCCCCTCTTCGGCAATAGAAATGTCCGGATCCCCCTCCACCGTCAGATCCAGCGGCGCACGGCAGCGTGAAAACAGGCAATCGATGAAGCGCATCGCCACGCCATGCGGCTGCCGGCCGATGGCCGCGCGCGGCGGCGCCGGCGCCTCCAGGCGATAGGCCACGCCGTCGGCGATCAGCACGCCCACCTCGCGCACGAACGAATGCGCGCGCCTGGGCCGGGCCACTTCACGCGCATGGATGTCCTTGGCGGCAAGCACGCCCTCCATCTTGCCGACGACAGGCGTCGCTTTCGCCGACGCGCCACTCGCCCGCTTGCTTCCAGCGCGCTTGCCCACGGCCTGCCTGGATCGCGGCGGCGGCCCCTTGCCATTGGCAAAGCCGATCGCGCCGAGCATGGCGTTGCGGTGCACGATGCCGATGATGGCGTCGCGCGACACCGGACTGCCGCGCAACGCGCTGAACGCGACTGCAATCCTGGAGGCTGAGAACCCATCCTTCAGCCAGCGGGCGATCTCGTGCAATTCCGCGTCGCTATAGCTTGCCATATCCAGCTCCATCCAAAGTTCGGCCGCGCGCCGTCGGGCAGCGTCAAGGTTCGACCCGGTCGCCAGGCCGCAGTCAGGTTGTTTTTCAAGAGCCGGCTCTCAGCCGGCCAGCCTCAGCCGGCTTGGGCCGATTTCCCGCCGGCAAGGTGCAGAAGCCGCGCTTCGGCCGTGTTTCTGTCCAGGGCGGAAACCGCCCTGCCCGTCAGCCTGTCGAACAGGATGACGGTGCCGTCCTCGGTGCGGATGCAGGATCGGCCTGCCGCAAAAACAGAGCCGGCGCCATGCCGGCCGAATTGGGGGCCGAAGCCGCTGGGAGCGGCGGCTCCGGCCGTTCCGGTCGCCGGAGACAGGCGGACCGGACCCGAGGCTCGTGCGGTCAGGCACTGGGCCTCGGGCTTCATCCGGGCCGGGGAGGAGGACGGCCGGGATGAAAGGGAATGGGCGGTTATGACCGCCGGGCGCGCCTCGCGTGAGGCCGGCGACTCGGCGCCATCAAAGCTGGACAGGTTTTGCATGACCGGATATAAGCATAACTCGAAAATAGATGCAAGCCATTCTTTCATAGACGAGAGCGGCTTTCATCCCTCACATGGGCGCCATGGCAAAAACGGAACTGTCGATCAAGGTCGGAGCGGCGATCCGCAAGGCGCGCAAGCAGCGCGGCCTGGTCATGCGCCACATCGCCGAACACAACGACACCGATGTCGCCGCCGTCGGCAACTGGGAAACCGGCCGCAATCTGCCCAAGACCGAGAACCTGCTGAAGACCGCCGCCTTCCTGCGCGTCGACCCGGTTGCGCTGGGCCAGGGGCAGGTCGTGTTTCTCGACGATGCCGGACCGGTTGCCGATGCGGAGATCGTCACCGATGCAGGTCCGCTACCCGCCAGCTCGATGGACATCGAGGTGCTGGGCGCGGCCGTCGGTGGCGACGATGGCGATTTCACCTTCAACGGCGAGCCGGCGGGTTACGTCCAGCGCCCGCCGGGCGTGCGCAACCTGCCGAAGGTGTTCGCCCTGCACGTGCTCTCGGATTCCATGGTGCCGCGTTACGAGCCCGGCGACCTGATCTATTGCGGCGGCCGCGACGCCGTACCGGGCGACCATGTGGTGATCGAGACCTTCCCGGAGGAAAACGAGCGCAACGGCAAGGCCTTCATCAAAAAGCTGGTCAAGCGCACGGCGGGCGAGCTGGTCGTCGAGCAGTACAACCCGCCGAAGACGTTGACCTTCAACCGCTACGCCATCAAACATGTCTGGCGCGTGATTCCGCTGAAGGAATTGCTGGGGTATTGAGCAAGGGATGCTCTTCCTTCTCCCCCTGCGGGAGAAGGAAGAACCAGCGCTGGCACCCTCCCACTCAAGCCCGCCGCGATCCCTCCAGCGGCACATCCCTGTCGCTCAGCATCCGCGCTTCGCTGCGCACGCGCTGGCGCTCGTCGACAAACGCCGCCTGGATCGAAATCGCCGTCCCCGGCAGTCCGTCGGCGCGGCAGGCCGAACAGACGATACGGCCCGACAGAGCGGACAGCGGCGTATTCCCCGTCACCCCGAACCGCTTCAGCTGATCGGGTCGCCACCACCTGTTGCGGCCACAATCGGCGCACTCGACCGAGATCGAGGCGACATGCGCGATCGTTGGTTCCTTGCCCGGCAATGCCATCGCCCCTGCCTCGTCTTTGTTCCTGATTTGTTCGCATATTCCTGTGTTTTACGCCGGGAGTCGAGTCGCAGTTTTCAAACTTTCCCAGAAGTTTTTCTTCTAGCGTAATTTGAGTTATGCTTTCATAAATGTATGAAAATGTGAGTCGGGTACGAACCTGCCCACTGCATCAGACCCGGGAGCGATAATGGACGCTTTTGCCGCCGATTTTGCCCGTTCCTGCGGCTACGCCGGCGACAGCCTGGCCTTGCTTGAAGCCTTCGAAGCAATCCGTCGCAGCGGCATCGCCCACGCCCGTCAGGATCACGTCAGGCGCAAGGCGGTGATCGACGAGTTGAAACCGTCGGAGGCGCTGTTCCTGGCCGCTATCGGTCCGGCACTCTCGGCGCAGGAGGTAATCGAGGACGCCGCCCGCTTCATAGCCTGCTGGCGCAACATACCGCGCTGGCGCCAGGAGCGGCGCCTGCCCGACCTGATCAGGGCCAAGCAGCAGCGCCTGGTGGCGCGCTATTTCCGCCGCCATGGCCACAGGCTCTGGGCAAGGGAAGCGGTGTGAGGACTGGACCAGCCATTTGCGGGTTCCATCAGCCATTTTTTCTTTCTAGACTGCGCAGGGGTGGCTGACCGTTCGACGTGCATAGTTTGGAATGTTCAAGACTGCCCGCTCAAAATTTCAAACCTGGATAACGGCCGGCGCGGGAACCATCGCCGCCCTGCTCGTCGCCGGCCTGATGGGCGCGTTCGGCGCCCTGCCCGCCCACGCCCCGCCGCAATTGCCGCCCGATGCCGCCATCGATGCCGGGCGCTGGCGGGGCCCTCC
>NZ_RZTG01000024.1:0-57740 GCF_003997175.1 Mesorhizobium sp. Primo-A | reverse complement strand
CCACAGGTGCCGTGAGCGCGCTGGCCGGAACCGCAATCGACGTGCAGACCCGGTCGGAGACCAGCAATCTCGACGTGACGGCCAACGGCGCAATCGATGGCCGCAGCGGGATTTCCGCGGTAAACTTGGGCGGGGGCACGCTCACGGTGACGGCGGCTGGTCCGGTCACCGCGACTGGCGGCGGCAGTGGCGGCATCTTTGCGCAGGGCAGTGGCGGCAATATCAAGGTGACTGCGGGCGACGTCACCGCCACCGGGTTTGCAGGCATCACCGCCCAAATGGTCTTCGCAGCGACTGCGGCCACGGTCGATGTGACCACAGGCAATGTCTCTGGCACGAGGGGCATCGCCGCGACCACTGGCGGCACGGGCGCGATCACCGTCACCACGGCCGGCATGATCACCGGCACCCTCTCCGAGGGCATTCTGGCGGCCGGCGGCGGCGCAGTGACAGTGAATGCCGCCAACACGGTGACCGGCGCGACCGATGGCCTGGAGCTGATCGCCGGCACCGGCGGCGCTGGCGATATCTTGGTCACCGGCGCCGGCGGTTTCGCCGGCGGCAGCGGCGATGCAGCCAACATCCTCAACAATGGTTCCGGCACGGTCAGCGTCAACATCTCAGGCGCCAGCAGCTCGATGGCAGGCAAAGGCATTGTGGTGCGCGATACCGCCGCAGGCGGCGCCATCACTGTCACCACCGGCGCGGTAACGGCGCTGGCCGGCAGCAAGGACGCCATCGATATCCAGGCGCAGTCGACGACCGGCAATGTCACGGCGCTGGCGAACGGCGACATTAAGTCGGGCAATGCCGGCATCGTCACCGCGATCTTCCCAGCTGCCGCAACTGGCAACATCAACGTGACGGCCAATGGTGCCATCGGCGCACGATTCGGCGTCGACGCGGAGAACTTAGGCTCCGGCTCGACGACGGTGAAGACGGTCGGTCCGGTAACCGCGACGTCGGGCAATGGTGTCTACGCGCGCACCACCGGCGGCAGTGTGTTGGTGAACGCCGGCGCGGTGTCCTCAACGGGCAATACGGCGATCATCGCGCGTCAGACCAACGCGGCGGGCGCCGGCACAGTTGGTGTGACGACCACCGGCGCGGTGTCGGGCCTGACCGGCATCGAAGCGACCAATAGCGGCACCGGCACGGTCACGGTGACTGCCAACAGCGCGGTCACCGGCACTGCCGCCGAAGGCATCAAGGCAACCGGCGCCGGCGTGGTGAACGTCAATGTTGCCGGCACGGCCAGCGGCGTAGCGCGCGGTGTGACGGTGACGGGTTCCAGCGGCACCATCACCAATACGTCGGTTGGTACGATCCGCAACAGCTCCGGGCTGCTGACCGACTCAGCGCTCGTGGCCACCGGCGGGCCGTTCGTCCTTGCCAACGCAGGTTTCATCACCGGTACGGTGACCTTTGGCGCTGCTGCTGACACATTCAACAACAACGGCACTTGGCGCACGGCGGGCGGCACCAGCGATTTCGGCGGCGGCGGCGACACGATGACCAATGGTCCCGGGAGCATCGTCGATGCTGCCGGAGTGGGCGGTATCGCGACAACCAACTTCACCAACCTGGCGATGTTCGTGAATCAAGGCCGCACGACGGTGGTCAACGGCTTCGCCGGCGATGTGCTCAACACGAGCGGCAATGCGCAGTTCGATGGAAGCTCGATCTATGCGGTCGATATCGGGGGCCTCAATCAATCGGACAAGTTTGTCTCGACTGGCACGACGACGCTGGCTGCCGGTTCCACTCTTGAAGTCCATATGGTGGGCAACCTGCAAGTCGGCGCGCAATACAAGGTGCTCACCGCCGACGGCGGCTTGACCGGCGAATTCGGTTCGGTGACCGGCGTCACCAATACCGCATTCCTGTCGGTGACCGACACCTACGACGCCAACAACGCCTATCTCGACGTGGCCAAGGTGCGTGACTTCGCCGATGCCGGGCTGACGCCGAACCAGATCGCCACGGGCGAAGGGCTGGACAGCCTGACTAGCGGGGCTGTGTTCGGCGCCGTCGCCGGGTTGGCCACCGATGCCGAGGCACGCGCTGCCTTCGACCAGCTGTCAGGCGAGATCCATGCCTCGGCTAAGGGCATGCTGGTCGAGGACAGCCGCTTCGTCCGTGATGCGGCGACGTCGCGCATTCGTGCCGCTTTCGGCGATGGCAGCACTGCTGCCCTGCCGGTGATGGCCTATGGCGAAGGCGGACCGGAAATGGTCGCCGCCGACACCGATCGCTTTGCAGTCTGGGGCCAGGCTTTCGGGTCCTGGGGCAACACCGACAGCGACGGCAACGCCGCCGCTTTCGATCGTTCGACGGGGGGCCTGCTGGCGGGCGCCGACACGCTGGTGGGCGGCTGGCGTGTCGGTCTGCTTGGCGGTTACAGCCATGCGAACTTCGATGCCGATGATCGCAGCTCCAGCGGCGACGCCGACAACTACCATCTCGGTCTCTATGGCGGCACCAACTGGGGCGCCATCGCTTTCCGAACCGGTGCGGCCTACAGCTGGAGCAGCCTGTCGACAAAACGCTCGGTCGCCCTCAACGGATTTGCCGATCAACTTTCGGCCGACTATGACGCCGGCACCGCGCAGATCTTCGGCGAACTTGCCTACAAGGTCGGTAGCAGCGGGCCCGATGCCGAGGGCTTCAAGTTCGAGCCCTTCGTCAATCTCGCCTATGTCAGCGTGCACACCGACGGCTTTACCGAAAAGGGCGGCGCGGCAGCGTTGACCAGCGCGGGTTCCACCACCGACGCCACCTTCACCACGCTCGGCCTGCGCGGCTCGACCGGTTTTGCGCTCGGCAACATCAATGCGACAGCGCGCGGCATGCTCGGCTGGCGGCACGCTTTCGGCGATACCACGCCGCTGTCGACGGTCGCCTTTGCCGGCAGCGATGCCTTCACCATCGCCGGCGTGCCGATCGCCACGGACAGCGCCGTGATCGAGGCCGGCATCGACCTCAAAATGTCGGCAAATGCGACGCTCGCCCTGTCCTATTCCGGACAGTTCGGCGGTGGCGCTGTCGACAATGGCGCTAAGCTCGATCTCGCGGTGAAATTCTGACGGCGAGAGGTGGCGATCATCAGGAAGCGCCGTCACCTTGGTTGCAAGATTAGCCAGAGACTGATGGAGGCAGCATGGTCAAGTTGATGGGCGATTTCCACACGAAGCATGAAAGCGGCTTTACGCCAACAGAGGGGTGTAAACTGCCGTTCGACGCGGACATTCTGGAAGGTGAGGCCAAGGCGCGAAAGCAATTGCTTGGCCATCAGAACGCTTTCCTTCCCAAGCCCAAACGGTCCGCCAAAGACGTCGACCATCTGATCGAACAGATGGTCGCGTTCGACAAGATCCTGTCCGGGCACTATTGGCGAGAATATCGAACGGATCTGATCGCGGGGAACGTGCGTTCGGCGGTTGGCAAAGCAGGATCCATGCTTGATCTGGGCAAGTTGTCGCCACGACCGGCGACCAGCACAGTCATGATACCGCGCCTCAAATTGCCGGACTTCGACCCCGTTCCTTTTGGTCCGGTCGAACGGGGGGAGCGACAGATCATAGACCTGAGCTCGGTGGCTCGAGGAACCTACTTCGACAAGTGGTTCAACTACAATGGGCGCTGGACGCTCACCCAACTCTTCGATCACGCCGTGACTGATCCGGTACCCCTGTCAATGGATTTCGTCAGCGCCAACAATTTGGACCCATACGATGCGGATGGCCTGTGGGCTGCGAGCGAAACCGGCGTCTGGTTCACCTATGTGCCTGATATCGACGGCTACGTAACGCTTTTCTGGCTATCGGACCCACTTACCTATCGCCTGTTCACACAATACTCTCCGCGCGACGCGGACGGTTGGGCGAATGGTTGGCTCTCGGTGGAAGGGGTTGTCGGCATCTGGACACAAAATTCATTCGCAGGGCGCGACTATGTCGAGATAGCGAGCAGCAACGGCAATGCGCATGACACGCTGCAGGCAACCGGCGTCCTTTTCATTCACAACAGCACATACCCCGTCCAAGCCGGGAAACCGGTCAATGTGCTGATCGGAACGCGGTCGAACATATTTGGTGTCTGCGACGGAACTGGGATTAATTTCGGAGCGGGCGTTGTCGCGCGGATTGACCAGCCCATCTCCGTCTTCACACGAGCGGACCGGGAGCCATATTCGCCGTTCTATTAAACCGCGCAGGCGAGCCGATCTTCGGGGACTGGAGATCGTCGGGAGTGCGTCGCTAATCGCCGATGGCGCGAGTGCGGCCCGGTCGTCGCTTGCCGTCCTAGCAAATTGCAGTGAGCGCGACCCTGTCCGGTCCACCTGCAGCACCGATCGTCAGACGTACCGCCCCAACGGTGAACGCCCGAGAGCTGAAATCGCGAATGCCGACGATTGGACTGTCACGTCCTAGTCTAGTCTAGACCGCTACATGTTTTAGCCCTTCAAAGACCCAAGCGCGGCGAAGCCGAGCGCCACCAGGGCACCTCCCAGGACGATATCCGCATGCTTTCGGAAACGTCTGTAGAACCGCTGTGTTACAGGTTGGGAAATGCAAAGGCCAAGAAGACCAAACCAGGCGATCGCAATGGCAAACACCAATGCGACCACGGTTAGGTAAGTCGCCCCGCGGAGATTTAAGTTCAGCGTTGAAGAGGCGAAAAATATTGCAGTTGCGGGATTTGCCACCGCAGTGACAAAACCCAGCCGGAAGTGCCGAACGTTTGCGACCGGTTTCGGCTCATCCGGTCCCGTCTTGATCGACCAAGCTCGCCGCATCGAGTTTCATCCAATGAGGACCAGCAGTGCGCCGTAGAGGCTGGCGGCTATCTGATGCGCGATGCCCTCGTGCGGCAATGAACCGACCCCCGTCGCGACGACGGCCGCCAGCGAACTTGCGCCAAGGGCGATACCGGCGGCAGCGGAAAGCGCCGTAGCACGCGACGCGGTCAGCCCGGCCTGCGCAACGACGGCAAAATTGGCACCCGGCAGCATTGCCACGAGCGTATAGGAAACGGCAAACGGAAATAATCCGGCCGCGACAACGTATCCGGTTTCCATCATTGATTGGCCCCGCATCATCAACGACCTGCCCTACTTCATGGCTGGCCACTGCAAACCTAGCCAAAATCTGGCCGAAAGACGCGGCCCCGAACAATCGGCAAATGCCGACTGTTAGATTTTTTGTTCGGGAATTACCGGCCACGGCCGCTGAGCGGCTCGGTACTTTTGAGCAGCGCGACCAGTTCGCTCTGCTGCCGGGTCCGGGTCTTGGAGAAAATCCGTTCGAGATAGGTGCGGCAGGTCTTCACGGTAATGTGGGAAAGGGCCGCGGCTTCCTTTAGAGACCGCCCCGATGCCAATGCCGTTGCAAGCCTCGCTTCGGCGGGTGTCAGGTCAAACAGGCTGCGAACATGTAGCTCGAAGCCATCGGGAGTGCGCCGGGCGACCTCCGTCACCATGATCACCGCGCAGCGCTCCGACGCCAGGCCATAGGCGCGGGCATCGACGAACGGTGCGACTGACAACACCAGCCGCGTCAGATCAGATCGCTTGTGATCCGATGGCACGATCAGCGTTCCTCCGGTGCCTGGCATGGCGCCGTTCCGCAACGAGCAGGCATCGGCAACCAGCCGTTGAAGCTCCTGCGCATCTCCGGCATTGGAGGCGACTACCACACCGTGCTTCAGCGCCAGCGGACTGTCGGGCCGCGCCAGCATCGCCTCGGCGGCCTCGTTCATCTGCACGATCCGCTGATGGCCGTTGATCAGAAACACGCCGAAGGGCAGATGCGAAAAAGCCGATGCCAGCGCTGACGTATTCTCCAGCCGCCGGCCGATCTGCCCGGCGCGCAGCATGTGCGGCACGATCTTTTGCAACAGCTGGACGTCGTCGCCACCGAACGCTTCCTGCCTCAAACCGCGATGAATATCAAAAAACCAATAGGAGCCGTTGGCGGCCAGAAGATTACAGGCAAGCCCGTGATACATGTCACGCGGCCTGTACCAGTCTTGCCAGAGTTCACGGCGGCGGAAGCCGGCGCCCCCTTCCGTTACCAGCGTGCGGTCATAGACTTTGCCCACAGGCAGGGCGGCCGCGACTACGCTGATGGGATCGCGCATGTGCGCAGCGGTTACTTCGGACGAAACGAACTCGGGATCATAAACTGTTGAAACTGCGTTGCTCGTCGTTGGATCGAGCCGCACAATGCAGGAGCGCGAGCCGCCAAGGAGATCGCGCAGACCAGTCACTGCTTCGAGCCAGCGTTCCTGATCGTAGGCAGCCTCGTAGATCTGGCCGACCACGGCGGACACCGCTTCCAGGTTTGCGTCAGCCATTGGCCTCGAAATCCTTAGCACGCTCGCTGTGCATGAGCCGGCTACCCGCCGCGCCCGCTAAGCGGTTCGGTGCTCTTGAGCAGCGCAACCAGTTCGCTCTGCTGCCGGGTGCGGGTCTTGGAGAAGATACGTTCGAGATAGGTGCGGCAGGTCTTCACGGTGATGCTCGAGCTTGCCGCGGCTTCCTTCAGCGTCCGCCCGGATGCCAATGTCGCTGCGAGCCGGGCTTCGGCCGGCGTCAGGTCGAACAGGCTGCGGACATGCGTCTCGAAGCCATCGGGGATGCGCCGGGCGACCTCGGTGACCATGATCACCGCGCACCGTTCCGAGGCCAAACCGTAGGCGCGGGCGTCGACGAAGGGCGCAACCGACAGCACCAGCGGCGTCAGGTCGGAGCGCTTGTGATCCGACGGCACCATCAGCGTTCCGCCGGGTCCGGGCATGGCTCCGTCCGGCAGCGAGCAGGCATCCGCGACCAATTGTTGAAGCTCCTGCGCATCCCGGGGATTGGAGGCGACGATCGTGCCTCCATTCAGCCTCAGCGGGCTGTCAGGCCGCGCCAGCATTGCCTCGGCGGCCTCGTTCATCTGAACGATCCGCTGGTGGCCGTTGACCAGGAACACGCCGAAGGGCAGGTGGGAGAAAGCCGATGCCAACGCCGAGGTGTTCTCCAGCCGCCGGCCGATCTGCCCGGCGCGCAACATATGCGGCACGATCTTCTGCAACAGGTCGATGTCGTCGGCACCGAACGCGTCCTGCCTGGAGCCGCGGTGAATATCGAAAAACCAATAGGAGCCGTTGGATGCGAGAAGATTCGAGGCGAGCCCATGATGCATGTCGCGCGGCCTCATCCAGTCCTGCCAAAGCTCACGGCGGCGGAAGTCGGCGCCGTCTTCCGCTATCCGTGCACGGTCATAGATGTTGCCAACCGGCAGCGCAGCCACGACGGTGCTGATGGGATCCCGCATGTGTGCTGCCGCCGCCTCGGGAGTACACAGTCCCGGATCATCGACAGTCCCCACCGCGTTGAACGCCCGCTGATCAAGCCGCGCGATACAGCTTCGCGATGCCTTGAACAGGTCGCGCAGGCCGGTTACCGCACTGAGCCAGCGTTCCTGGTCGTAGGCCGCCTCATAAATCTGGCCGACCACGGCGGAGACCGCTTCGATGGTGACGTCAGCCATGGGAACTTTCCGATCCTTGGGACGATCAGGTTTCGTGAAGAAGCCTAACACACGGAAGCTCTCGCGCAAGTTGCATTGTCGCTGAAGGCGATGATGTCGCCACCGGGTTCCCCTCATCGATAATTAGCAAAAATGAATATGTGACCATGCGGCAACAACCCGACCCAACAAGGAGGTAGCGGCCTCACAAAGCGAGGAACAGTCGGCATATGACGACTGTTCGCTTCATCGCCTTGTCTGCACTCTCCCGCCACATCGGCAATTTGATCGGGGGTTTTTGGGCGTGGTGGCAAGAATGATCAAGCAGGCGGGCGCGCCGCGCCAACTAGAGACAGCCGCACCGTCGGATGGGAGGCGGTTCCGGCTCGCATCGAGAGACGCGAAAGCGACTGAGCAAGACAGCTCGCGCGGCGGTCCGGTCCTCGTCACCGCTTTGGCCGGCGCGATGGTTTTGGCCATCTCGGTATTTCCAGGGCATGCGTTGGCAGGTGAGTGCGCTGGCGGCCACGACACTGGCCATTCCAACAGCCTCGCCTGCGGCAATGATACCAGTATCCCTATAGGACAGGCACAGACATCTGCTGCCTTCGCCACAGCCGTCGGTCCGCACGCGTATGTGGGAGAACTCGAAGGCTCGGCCGTGGGTTATAATGCGGAGGCAGGGGCGCAGGGCACTGCCCTGGGCGCCTATTCAAAAGCGGGACTTGATATCGGCTTTCTGAGCAGCGGTGGCACGGCCATCGGCATGGGCGCCGAGGCGGGCGTAGCGGCTGATGGGCAGAACGAAGCCACTGCATTGGGTCACAACTCAACCGCCAATGCCTTGAACGCCACCGCGCTGGGCGCGGGGGCAACTGCCAATTTCTTGGCTTCCACCGCGATCGGCCAAGGCGCATCGACAACACGCGATAACCAGGTCGCCATCGGCACGGGCGGAAACACCTACACGCTGGCCGGCGTCAATTCGCAGGCGAGCAAGGACGCGCAAGGCGCCACGACCTATCTGATGACAACGGACGGCGACGGCAATCTGGCGGCTTCAACATTCGATGTCGCGACCCTCGAGGGCCTGCCGGCACAGGTCGCCCAGAACAGCACCGACATCACCAATCTGAGCACCACGGTAAACAGTCATACAACGCAGATCACCGCTAACACCGCCGAGCTCGTCGATCATGAGACGCGCATCACCAACAACACGACGCAGATCGCGGCCAACACCACCGAACTCGCCGATCACGAGACGCGCATCACCAGCAACACCAACACGCTCACCACGCACACCACGCAGATCGCGGATCTCGACACCAGGGTAACGACCAATGCCACCAATATTGCTGCGCTCGACGGCCGCGTTGGCGCGCTTGAATCCGGCTTCCAGGATATTGGCAAGCAGATCGGCGAAAGCCGCACGGAAGCCCGTGGCGGTACGGCGCTAGCCCTGGCGACGGCGGGACTGCGTTACGATGACAGGCCTGAGAAACTGTCGATCGCTGGCGGCTTTGGTCATTTCAAGGGGCAATCGGGCCTGGCGCTGGGACTTGGCTACAACACCAGTGAGGATTTTCGCCTCAACGCCGCCGTGTCGGCGACAACCAGCCGTGGCGATGTCGGCGTCAGCGTCGGAGCCTCATGGACACTGAACTGACGCGGCCGGCATGAACGGGGTTTTGGGGCTTCAGCAGATCGTGTCTTTTCAGTGGCGGGCGCCCGGTTGGCGGACCTCGGGCGCCCGCGGTTTTTTCGCTGCGTTGGCCGTCGCGCTGATGGTCGTCTCGGTGCCTGTGCACCCCGCGCATGCGCAAAGCAGAGACAAGCGGGTGATGCAAAAGGCAGCCCATCCCGCCAGCATCGACCGCAACGGCGTGCTGATCCTCACCAGGACAACGCTGCTGGCGCTCGACCAGGCCAACAAGACCGGCAACTACACCGTGCTGCGCGATCTCGGCTCACCGAATTTTCAGGCCAACAGTGCCGCTCAACTCGGTGACATCTTTGCCAGTCAGCGCAAGCAGGCGCTCGATTTCAGCGCCGTCGCGGTACTCGATCCGCAACTGACCTTGCTGCCGCAGATCGAGCCGAACGGTATGCTGCACATAGCGGGGTTTTTCCCATCGGTACCGCTGCAGGTCAATTTCGAGCTGCTGTTCGAACCGGTGAACCGGCAGTGGAAAATCTACGGTGTGTCGGTCAACCTCACGTCCGGCGGGCCGCAGGCGCCCGACACACCCGCCGCCGAGCCGCCGAAGAGGGCCGTTACAGGCCCGCCGCCGGATGGGCCCTCGATCGCCGTGCAAGCGAAGAAGGGAACCAAAGCGGTCAAGCCGTAGGAACGTGGATGCAGGCGGAGCGCTGTTCATCAATGAAGGCGCAACCGTTACCATCAGCAATGTCGACCTTTCCGGCAACGAGGCCAAGGGCGGCGTGGCCAGCAACATCCATCTTTCGTTTGGCGGCGGGTCCGGCGGCGCAGGCAAGCTTCGGGTGGCAATGACTCGGCAAGCCAGGGCGGCATTGGCGGCTCGCCCAATGGCGGCAACGGCGGGACGATGCTCGCAACGGTCGTCATAACCAATAACGGCTCGATCGGCGGTGGCTTCCGCCTTATTGTACTGGAGGTGGGGCACACCCAGCAGATGCCTTCCCAGATTTGCCGTGCGCAAATCGTCAGTGTCGGCAAGGACTAGGGGACCACCTGCTGTAATTGCCCCGGACTGTGCGAGTTGGTGAGCTAGAAGTCCGCCGATCTTTATGCTGCCGATAAGAAGTATGGCTTTGCCACTAAAATTGCCGCGCGATCCCGTGTTTCGACAATAGATGTACCCACGGGGCAAATGTCCCCACCCCTGTGTCTCACAGGCGTGCCGATTTTCGTCAAGGGCTGGTGGGGCAGGGGACGGGTTTTGGCGAACAAGGCTGTTCACGTGAAAACGATGGATGGCGACTGTCTGCCAAAAATTGGCGGAACGCGGACTTCACTGCCCTAACCGGACCGTCGGCTTTGCGCCTCATGTCGGCCATAGATGCAGCAGCAATCAAGGTGGCCCTACCGAACTGCCCTGATCGCGGGGTCGACCGCACCGCCGACCGGGCTGTAGCTTCTTTAGACCTCGGATAGGTTTTGGCGCTATCTATCGGAAAAAAGGAGCCGAAGTCATGATCGAGATCTGGCAGTCACTCCTCGCCAATCTTGCACTGGTCTCCATCCTCGTGGTCGCCTGGGACCTTGTGGCGGACTTCACCGGGCGCCTTTCGAAGCGGATGCAGTCGCTGCTTCTTGGCGTGGTCATGTGCGTGGGCGCGATCATTTCGATGGCGACGGCGTTGTCCGTCTCCGGCTTCGTCGTCGATCTGCGCGCCGCCTTCATTGCTGCGGCCGCGTTCTTCGGCGGATGGCCGGCAATGCTGATCGCCACGGTCGGCTCCATTGCCTATCGCGTCCATCTCGGCGGGCAGGGCGCCAGCGCCGGGGTCATGGGTATCCTCATCACCGCAATCGTCGGTATCGCGTGGCATCACATCGTCGCGGCCCGTTCGCGCACCATGTACGACATATTCGGTCTGGGCGTAACGGTCGCTCTCGCCGGGCTGATCACGCTTCTGGTCATCCCCGCGCAAGCCGTCGCCGGCCTGGTGCAGCAGAGCACGTTCCCGTCGCTCGTGTTCCGCTTCCTCAGCACAATCATCATCGGCGTCCTGCTCGATCGGCAGCAGCGCCGGCGGGAGCTCTTGATGTCCAACATGACCTACCGGGCCATGGTTCGCGAACTGCCCGATTGCCTGAACATAAAGGATGTCGACGGCCGCTTCATCGCCGCCAATCCGGCCACCGCCGAAATGGTTGGCGCCGCTTCAGTCGACGATCTGATCGGCAAGACGGATTTCGATTTCTATCCGAAAGAAGTCGCGGAACGGTTCCGGCAGGATGAGATGGGCGCGCTGGAGGCCGGGCAGACGTTGCGGATCGATCAGCCGGCGCTTTTGCCGGATGGCCGGCAAGGCTGGCTCTACACCCTCAAGGCACCGTTCCGCGACGAGTCCGGCAAGATCGTCGGTGTCATCACCTACAATCGCGACATCACCGAGCAGAAACGCACCGCCCAGCTCAAGAACGATTTCATTTCCACGGTCAGCCATGAGTTGCGCACACCGTTGACCTCTATCCGGGGTTCGCTCGGCCTGATCGCGGCCGGCGTGGCCGGCGAACTGCCGCCCAAGGCCGCCAATCTCGTCAACATCGCCCACACCAATAGCGAAAGGCTGGTTCTTCTCATCAACGACATTCTGGACATGGAGAAGATCGAATCGGGCGTGATCACCTTCAAGATCAAGCAGATGCCTGTCCGCCAGGTCCTGGAGCAGGCCATTGCCGCCAGCTCCAACTACATGGCCGACAGTCGGATCAGGATCGTTCTGGTCGACGATGCCCCGCGCGCCGAGGCCAACATCGATCCGGATCGCCTGCACCAGGTGATGGCGAACCTCCTGTCGAATGGGATCAAGTTCTCGCAAACCGATGGGACCGTCACTGTGAAATTCCAGCGTCGTGACCGCGACATGCTGCGCATTTCCGTGGTGGACCAGGGCGCCGGCATCCCGGAGGCTTTCCGCAGCCGTATATTTGGAAAGTTCGAGCAGGCGGACGCCTCCAGCACCCGTAAAATTGGCGGCACCGGCCTGGGCTTGAGCATCGTCAAGTCCATCACCGAAAAGCTCGGGGGCGCCGTTTCCTTCGAAACCGAGGAAGGCCAGGGAACCTCGTTTCACGTCGACCTTCCCGAGGCGCACAGGCAGGCCGACAAGCCGGTTTTGGTCGAGCGCCGGGCGCGCAAGCGCGATGGCCGCCTGCGTGTCCTCATCTGCGAGGACGAGCCCGACATCGCTGCGGTGATCGCGGCACTTCTTGATGCGGAAGGCTTTTCCAGCGACGTCGCGCCCGATATCGACACCGCCAAGGCGCTCCTGAGCTCCCGCGACTACGTAGCGCTGACGCTCGACATCAAGCTGGCGGGGGAATCCGGCATCAAGCTCTTTCACGACTTAAGGGCATCACCGGTGAATTCCGACATTGCGGTCATCGTCATCTCCGCCGTCGCCGACGAGGCCAGGCGCTCGCTGAACGGCAGCGCCGTCGGCATCATCGATTGGCTGGAGAAGCCGGTGGACTCGAAACGGCTTCACGCCGCTCTCGCCAAGATCGTCGGCCGCAGGGTCGAGCCGAGGCCACAGGTCCTGCATGTCGAAGACGACGAGGGCGTGCTCGCGGTTATGTCGGAGGGGCTGGGCTCGGGCGTCTCGATCACATCCGCAAAGACGCTGCAGGAAGCTCGGCAGGCGGTCGCGAAGCATCGCTTCGATCTGATCATCCTGGACATTGCACTCCCCGACGGATCTGGCCTGGATCTCCTCGTCGATCTGCCGCTGGAGACCGGCGTCATCGTGTTTTCGGCGGCGGAGCTCGACCAGAAACTCGGCGATCGCGTTCAGGCGATCATGACCAAGACCAAGGCGTCGGAGATCGATGTGGCAAAGCTGGTCAGGAGCATGTTGGTTACGTCCCGAACCCGGCTTGCCGCGAACGCCAAGGAGTGATGCTGATGCGCGCAAGGATCCTCTATGTGGATGACGAGGACGATATCCGCGAAATCGCCCAGATGTCGCTGGAGCTCGAGCCGGAATTCGAGGTGCGGTCCTGTTCTTCGGGCATGCAGGCACTGGCCGATGCCGCCGAATGGCAACCCGACCTCATTCTGCTCGACGTGATGATGCCGGACATGGATGGGCCGGAGACGCTGAGGCGTCTGGCCGAGGCTGGCGCGACGGCCTCGATACCCGTGGTGTTCATCACCGCGCGCACCCAGACGCATGAGGTCGAACGCTATCTGGCAATGGGCGCGGTAGGGGTGATCGCCAAACCGTTCGACCCGCTTGCGCTTGCCGGTGAAGTCAAAAGATTGCTTCTGTCGCGCGCCTGAGTCGACGATTGACTGGCCACCGAGCGCGTTCTGGCAGCAGACTGTGCGATGCCGTTCAGGGCTCCTATACCATGTCGCCTTATTCATCTACTGATTGTGCCGAGGGTGCAGGCGCAGCGAATCAGGTTGTCTATAATCGCGGTGGCATCGGCGGACGTCGATGAGAGAGCTGAGAAGAATATTTCTGTCTGCATGAACCGCATTGGCGGATGTCGGTTCATGGGTTGATCACTCCGGGGGGCGACGGAACCGGAGCAAGGCTGGTGAACGGATCGAAGGCAAGAGTTCTGATTTGCGACGACGATCCCTTGTTGATCGAGCTGATGGAATTCAGGCTCAGGGCAAAGGGATATGAGGTCATCAAGGCAGTAGACGGGGCGGAAGCGCTCTTGAAGGCGGAGCATGAGGCGCCGGACATCATCGTGCTCGACGCGATGATGCCCAAGGCCGACGGCCTGGAGGTGCTTGCCCGCATCAAAAACGATCCGGCTTTGTCCGAAACTCCGGTCGTCATGCTGACCGCCCGCAAGGGCGAAAGGGATATCGTCTCGGCCCTGGAGAAGGGAGCGGACGACTATCTTGTGAAACCATTCATTCCCGAGGAGCTGCTGGCCCGGCTTGCGCGTCTGCTCGCGCGAAAGAGCGGGAAGCGCTGATGCGGCGCGGCCGGCGCGCAGCCCTTGCCGCATGGCTGGTCCTGACGATCGCTGCGCCCCAGGGCGCGGCGTTGGCGCAGACGGTGGATGAACTTTACGAGTTCGGCGTCAAGGCCAGGCAAGCGCAGCATTTCGAGGAGGCGGCGGATCTTTTCCGGCGAGCCCTGGCGCTCAGGCCCGACAATGCCGACGCCCTGGTGCAACTCGGTTTCGCCGAGCTTGGACGCAACAATCTGCCGGCGGCGCGCGAAGCCTTTTCCAAGGCACTGTCCCTTGCCCCAACCTATCGGGACGCCAGCTTCGGCATGGCCGAGGTCGAGTTCCGCTCGGGCAATCCGGACGCCGCCCTGCCGCTCGCCGAAGAGGTGTCGCGTGCGGAGCCCGGCAATGCCGATGCAAGTACCCTTGTTGCCAACATCCGCAAAGCCCAGCGGGCCGGCAGCAGCAAGGCGAAGCCTGCGACCGCGAGGAAGATACCGCGCCCGCCGCGGCCGGATCCCGTCGCCGGCCTGATGGAGGAGGGCCGACGATCGCGGGCTGCGGGCCAATTGCCGGAGGCGGAGAATGCGTATCGCCGCGCCCTCCGGCTGGCGCCGAAAAACACTGATATCCTGGTCGCCATCGGTTTGGTGGCTGGCTCCCAGCAGAAATTCGACCATGCCGGGCAGTTCTTCGACCAGGCGCTGGCCATTAGGCCCCGCCTTCTCGGTGCCCGCCTCGGCAAGGTGCGCCTGGCGATCTGGCAGGGCGACGTGCCGCGCGCTCGCGCGATGATCGATGATGTGCTTGGCACCGCGCCTGACAATGTCGAGGCGATGGCTCTCGACGCGCGAATTTCCCTGCTCGAGCAGGATTACACGCGGGCCGAGCAGTCTTTTCAGCGGGTGCTGGCGGTAGATTCGCACAATGCCGAGGCGCTGGTGGGGATCGGCGACCTGCGCCGGGCGCGTGGCGACGACTTCGCCGCGCGGGAAGCCTACCGCCAAGCGCTCGCCATCGAGCCGGGCTCTGCCGATATCGTGCAAAGGCTGGCTGCGCCGCCGCCGCGCAAATGGCGACTCGATCTGGGCAGCGAAGTCAGCGATCTCACCGAGGGGCTTGGCGACTGGACCGACAGTTCGGTTGGCCTTGCCTATCAACTCACCTCGCAGACAACCATTTCAAGCCACACCCGGATGGCGACCCGCTACGGTCGCACCGATGTTCAGATCGACGGCCGCATCGACCAGGCCTTTTCGCCGACGGTTTCGGCCTATGTGCTGGCAGCGGCGACGCCGGATGCCGATTTCCTGGCCCGATATTCGATCGGCGCCGGCGCTTCGTGGCAGATCATGGCGCCCGCGAAAGCGCTCGGTCCGTTCTCGCTCAACATCGATGCTCGCTATGACAATTTCGTCACCGCCGAGGTCACCACAATCTCGCCCTGGGTGCAGGCCTATGTCCTGGACGGCCGGCTGGGGCTTTCGGCCCGTTGGGTTCACCCAGCCGACGATATCGGCACACGCGCCGATGGCTATGTGCTGCGGGCCGATCTTGCAGTCACCCCGGCCGTCAACGTTTTTGGTGGTTATGCAGATGCCCCCGAGATCTCCGACGGCACGCTGGTGCCGACGCGTACCGTCTTTGGCGGCATCTCCTGGGACGCCACCGATCCGCTGACGCTGCGCGGCAGCCTCGCCCATGAGCAGCGCCCGACATTCGACCGAACCATATTCGGGCTCGGCCTAACCACGCGGTTCTGATCATGTTGTACATCTGGCACTTATCCATCCTGCTCAGTGCCCTTTCCCTGGCGATCATGCTTCTACTGATCGTGCGTCGGGTATTGCAGGAGCGCCGGGGGACGACGGGCGCCGATCAGCGGCGCCTTCTTCTGACGGCGCTGATCGCCTTCACCGAAAATCGCGATCGCGAGGCATTGAAGACGGCGCTGCTTGCGGTGCCGGCGAGGGTGGCGGTCGATGCCGGTTTCGAGTTTATTTCGCTGTTGCGCGGCGAGGAGCACGACGAGCTCCTCTCAGCCTTCAACGAATGTGGCCTGCCGGCGCTTGTCAGTACCCAACTGGAAAAAGGCAACGCCGCCGAACGCATCCACGCGACCGAGATGCTGGCGGCGCTGCGTTCGGAAAACGCAGTGGCAAGCCTGCTTTCGGCACTCGACCGCGACGGATCACGCGAGGTCAGGATCGCCGTCGCGATCGCGCTCTGCGATCTCGGCGCCTTGCCGCCGCTCGTCATAACGCTGCGCAAGATCGGCGTGGCGGGACAGCGCTCGCGACGCCTGATCGAGCTTTTCAGGCGCTTTCCGCCGAAGCGGCTCGGCGAACTTGAGGATTACGCCAGACTTCAGGGCGCGGTGCCTTTCATTAGAGCGGCCGCAATCGATGCACTTGCCCGCAACGGCGGGTTCCGGTTTGGCGACTTCTTTGCCCGCGCGGCCGGCGATCCGTCATCGGAGGTTGCCGCAGCCGCATTGCGGGCACTCGGGCTGACCGGACATCCCAATGCGACGGCCATCCTGACCAAGGCGATGGAAATTGGCGGCTGGAATGTGCGTGCAGACGCTGCCAATGCGGCGGGCCGCCTCGGCTTGTCTGAACTCGCCGCGCCCCTCGCGCAGCTTATGGACGACGAGGCATGGACTGTGCGCTATGCCGCCGCCAACGCGCTCCGCTCGTTCGGCCAGAAGGGAGAGCAGGTGCTGCGCGAGATCGCCACCAGCGAGGTCTCGCGCCGCCAGCGCACCGCCTCGCTGATCCTTGCCGAGGGGCCGGCCGCCTGATGTTCGACTGGAGCCAAGAGATCGTCCTGGGTGCCTCCATCCTGTCCTGGTTCATCATTGGGGCAGGGCTGGCGCAGACGGCGGTATACCTGCTGCAGCTTATTATTGCCGCCTACGCGCTGTCCAAGCGCCCGCCAGTCGCGCGTTCGGCGCTGCTGTGGCGCCGTTATGGGGACGTCGCGCCGCCAATCGCGCTCCTGGTACCCGCCTACAATGAGGAAGTGAACGTAGTCGAGAGCGTGCACTCGATGCTGGCGCTTGAATATCCGAATTTCGAGGTGATCGTCATAAACGACGGCTCGAAGGACCAGACTCTGCAGCGCCTTATCGAAGGCTTCAAGCTTGTGAAATTCCATCGGCCCTATGAGGAGGCCCTGACGCACAAGCCGATCCGCGGTCTCTATTCCTCGCCGATGACCGAACGGCTGTTTGTGGTTGATAAGGAAAATGGCGGCAAGGCCGATGCCCAGAATGCCGGCGTCAACGTCTGCCGCGCGCCGCTGTTTTGCGTGATCGACGGCGATTCCATCCTCGAGCCCGATGCGCTAATGCGTGCCGCGCAGCCCTTCATCGACGATCCAGAGCGCACCATCGCTGTGGGCGGCACGATCCGGATCGCCAACGGGTCCAGGATCGAAGGTGGCAGGGTGCGTGAGGTCCGGCTGCCGAACCGGCTGCTGCCCCTGTTTCAGGTGGTCGAATATCTGCGGGCCTTTCTCATGGCGCGGCTTGCCTGGAGCCGCATCAACACGCTGATGCTGGTGTCCGGCGCCTTCGGCATGTTCCGCCGCGCCGAAGTGGTAGCGGTTGGCGGCTTCACCGGTGGGTCGATGGGTGAGGACCTCGATCTTGTGATCAAGCTGCATCGTCACATGATGGACACCAAACGCAAATACCGCATCCAGTTCATTCCTGAGCCGGTGTGCTGGACCGAAGCGCCCGAGTCACTCCGCGTTCTTGCCAGACAACGCACGCGCTGGCAGCGCGGTGCGCTCGAATGCTTCTTCCGTTACCGCTTCATGCTCTTCAACCCCCGTTATGGGCGTGTTGGCTTCCTCGGCTTTGGTCACATACTGGTTGTTGATGTGCTGGGGCCGATTTCGGAAGTCCTAGGCTATGTGCTCATTCCGACCTTTTGGCTGCTCGGCATTCTTTCGACCGAGTATCTCTTGGCGTTCACATCGCTGGTTTTCACCTACGGCGTTTGCGTGAGCGTGTGTTCGCTGGTCCTCGAAGAAGCCGAGCTTCAGCGTTTTCCGCGCGCGCGGGACCTCGCCGTGCTCACGGCCGTGGCAGTGATCGAGAACTTCGGCTACCGCCAGCTCAACAATTTATGGCGCGTGAAGGGCTGGTGGCAGTATCTACGCGCCGACCAGAGCTGGGGCGAGATGACCAGGACCGGCCTGACTGGACCTAAGAAGTGAGCCCTTTCGGTTAAGTCACTTCAACGTATGCTCGAGCTGTTCGATAAGCCCGTCGAGTGCGGCATGCACGGCCCCGTCATCCGGCTGCTCGATCAGCAGTGTTTCCAGCGCCGATGCCTGTACGCTGATCTCCGCAAACCCGAACGTTCCCGCGGCTCCGGCGAGCGAGTGCGCGGTCGCAATCAGTGAGGCGTTGGAACCCTTCAAAAGGACTGTGTGCCGCGCCGCCTTCAACTCCGCCAGTTGAGCGGCGCACCTGGCCAGGAAACGTTGCCGTAGGGGGGCGAAGGGATCGTTCAAAGTGGGAGGCGCTCTGCGACCAGGTTTCAGAGACATTCAAGCATAGAATTCGGTGGAGTGAAACGAAGGCTCTCTCTTGTCTGCCCTTGCCGGCGAAGAACTCCGCACTCTCAGCGAACGTTCTTGCTTGGGGCAGGCGGCCCGCAAAATAGTCCCCTCCCATCCGAAAGGCCTCCACGGGGCCTGTAGGAACTGGAATAGTGACCGGCTCCCCGTCGAGCTCGTAGAGACGATTCCCTCACGGCGGATGTCGACAAAGAAGTACTGACCTTCCCTGAGTGCAGTGTTCACCTCCCGGCGGGAGTGGACGGTGACGCTGACGGGTGTCTTCATTCACGCATCAGGCGGTCGGCCGCAGACTGCCAATAGCCGGCGAAATCGGTCAGCTTGCGATTGTTCACCATCACCAGCCTTCAGCGCGTCGTCGAACTCCTCAAGCAGCACCTCCACCGTTCTTGTCAGCTCGCGCTGCTTTGGCGGCGGGAGATGGTCGATGCTGGATTTCATAAACGAGGATCTGTCGTCCATCGGGTATGCTTAGCCGAGACTACGCCTCGAATCCACAGACTGCCTCCCCGGGCAGACGCAATTGAAGTATGTGGAGCTTGCTGGCTCATTCGTTCGCCGCTCAGCAGACCGAGGTTGCCGTCGGTTGCAGCGGTACTCAACCGCATGCTGGCGTGCGCACGCCCGGAGTCTGTCCGACATCAAGTCCGGCAGCTACAATCGGCAACTTCAAAGACCGAAATGCGTTCGATTTCATATCCGCGCACCAACGCCGCATCTATATGGCCGAGTTGGTGCGCTGCGCAGTATCGGCGGCGATATCTTTAGCAGCCGTTTACCGGAGCGCGATAGGTCCTGTGTATGCAATACTGTCGGATGACGTAAGGAACCGCCGTGCCGCACAGAGCAGCAGCCCTAGCCGGCCGTTCTACGCCCCGCCTGCATCGTTTCATGAGCGTGATGCTCGAACTGGCTCCGGGCGTTCTCGTGCCGCGTCAGGAAACGGAGTTGCTCGGACAGAGGGCGCTTGCGATTCTTGGCGATCGCGCGCCCGGCCCGATGGTGATCGACATGTGCTGCGGCTCCGGCAACCTTGCTCTGGCGATCGCCGCGGAAGTTCCGTCGGCCCGCGTCTGGGGGGTGGACGTGACTGACAGCACGGTCGCGCTCGCCCGGAGCAATGCCGAACGCTTGGCCCTTCAGGACCGGGTCACCATCCGGAAAGGGGATCTGTTCGGTGCGCTGGAGGGCGATGGGCTTATCGGCGCAGCGGACATGATTGTCTGCAATCCGCCCTATATCTCGACCGCGCGCCTCGAAGGCGAGAGCGCGCATCTGCTTGAGGGCGAGCCGCGCGAGGCCTTCGACGGGGGGCCTTACGGCATCTCGATCCAACAGCGGCTGATCCGGGACGCAACCGATTTCCTCAAGCCTGATGGCTGGCTGCTGTTCGAGTTCGGGCAGGGGCAGGACCGCCAGGTGGCTGCCCTGATAGCCAGAGCCAAGGCCTATGAACCCGTGACATTCGCCAAGGATGAGGTCGGAATGCCGCGTGTCGCACTCCTCCGCAAGCTTGGGAACGGTTCGCCCGCGATCTCATCCTCCGCGAGTTTGGCATGAGCCAGATTCGTCCCCTGCAGGCTGCGGATATTCCGGCCGTCGCCGGGCTCTTTCAAAGAACCTTCCGGGACGGTGGCAAGCCGCCGCCTCCGGCGCTCGAGACTTATCTGCGCTGGCACTATCTCGAAGGCCCGGTCTGCGATCCGGAGATCGCGTCTCTCGTCCATATTGCGAGCGAAGGCGACATTTCAGGCTTTGTCGGCGTAAATGTGCTGCCGATGAGGCATGGCCAGTGCAAGCTGCGCGCCGCCATCTGTGGTTCGCTCATGGTCGAACCGCGGGCGAACGACCCGATGGCCGGCGCAAGGCTGCTCAGGACATTCCTGGCCGGGCCGCAGGACATCTCCTTCAGCGAAACCGCAAATGCCCTCTCGACGCAGATGTGGACGAAACTGCGCGGGGTCGCCCTGCCGCAATACAGCCTGGACTGGATCCGGGTCATCCGGCCTTCGGCCTTCCTGCTCGATCTAGCCTCGCGGCGAGCCGGCGCCGTGCGCTTGCTTGACCCGCTCGCGCGCGGACTCGATCGCTATCTTCGCGGACGGATGCAGGAGAACGAGATGCGCTGGTCCGGGGTCCCGGAACTCTGGAATGGCAAGGGCGGCCTCAAGGTAGCCGAAATCGATCAAGCCGGTTTTGCGGCTCTTTTGGACCCGTTGACGCGGCAGTTCCCGCTCCGCCCCGACTGGAGCGCCGAGCAGCTTGCGCATATCCTCGCGGAGGCTTCCCAGAAGCCGGACTATGGTGATGCCGTGTTCGCGTCCGTCTCCTCCCCCAGCGGGGCGCTGGTCGGCGCCTTCCTCTATCACACCCGCCCGGGCAGGATGGCGCGCGTGCTGCAGGTTCTGGCCCTGCCGGGGCAAGCTGGTTCCGTCGTCGACTGCTTGATTGGCGATGCGGCGCGGCGCGGCGCCGCCGGCCTGCGCGGCCGGACGCAACCCGCTCTGCTCGCAGCGATGCTGGGCCGGCGGGTCGCCTTCACTCAACCGGCCTCGACCGTGGTGCATTCGCGCGACGAGGAGCTGGTGAACGCGTTTCTGAGCTCGCAAGGCTTCTTCAACGGGCTGGCCGGCGAGCGCTGGAATCGCTTGGCCGGGGAGCAGTTCGAATAGGCCGTCATTTGCCCGCGCGGCGACGTAATCCCGATGGTCGCGCCGATCTCAGCTGGCGATTTCCTCGACGGGGCGGACGAGCTGCGGGCCAAGGTGCAGATGGCGCGTCGCCCGGCGCTTGGCGGCGATATCGGCCCAGACGCGTTCGACCTCGACCGCAGTCAGCTTCGCGGCGGCGCCGACGTCCGCGGCTGAAAGGCCGTTATTCAGGCCGAAGAGGCAAATATCCATGCGGTCATAGGGCAGGGAGAAGTAGAACTCTTCCTGCGTCTGCTCGAGGGAATAGGTGTCGGTCGTCGGCGCCCTGCGGCAGATTTCCTCGGGAATGCCGAGATGGGCGGCAAGCGCATAGACTTGGCTCTTGTAGAGATGGGCGATCGGTTTGACGTCAGCCGCGCCGTCGCCATTCTTCACGAAGAAGCCTTGGTCGTATTCGAGCCGGTTCGGCGTGCCGAGCACGGCGAAATTCAGCCGGTCGGCGTGATAGTACTCGATCTGTTTGCGCGTGCGCTGCTTCATGTTGGTGGCGGCGACGATGCCGAGATAGACCGCCGCCGACATGCGCAGCTTCGTCTGCCGGCCTTCGGGGTCCTGCACCACCAGCGAGGAGATGTTGTAGCCCTCCCCGGCGAGCGAATTGGCGATGACGATCTTTGAGGCCCAGCCCGGCCCGTATTCCGGCACCAGCTCGCGGATGAAGGTATCCCGCCGCTGATAACAACCCATCGCGTGCAGCGTCGGGCCGATATCCTCCACGATCGCTTCGACGCCAAAGGTTTCGGCGGCCAGCCGGCCGAGGCGGAGGCTGTCGGGATCGGAGTCGCTTTCCGGCATGAACAGGCAGAAGACGTTCTTCGCGCCGACGGCGCGGGCGGCGAGCGCGACCGAGACGCTGGAATCGATGCCGCCAGAGAGGCCGAGCACGAGCCCGCGCTTGCGCATGCCGCGTAGCTGCTCGCGCAACCCGGCGACGATGCGATCGGTTTCCGCTGCGTTGTCGAGCGTCAGCGCGTCGGCCGAGAAGGCGGGACGGCTCGGGGCGAGGGAGAGATTCATTGTGCAGTCCCCAACGTTTCGGCCGCCAGCCTTCGGCTGACCTTTCCGGTATCGGTCTTCGGCAACTCGCGGCGGAACTCGATGAGCTTCGGCACCATGAAATCCTCGAGATGAACGGCGCAGTAGCGAATGATGTCCCGCTCGCTCAGGGTCTCGTCCGAGAGAACGACGAGAGCGGCAATGGCGTGGCCGAGCACCGGATCCGGCACGCCGGTCACCACGGCTTCCACGATGCCTGGATGGGCGTGCAGCACAGTTTCGACTTCCTTCGGGGCGACCTTTTCGCCGCGCGTCTTGATGATGTCGTCCTTGCGGCCAACGAAATAAAGGAAGCCGTCCTCGTCCGTCCGGAACAGGTCACCGGTGTGGAGCCGCTTTTCCCAGGGATGCGGCCCGGGACGCAGCATCTGCTCCGTGGCCACGTCGTTGCGCCAATAGCCCTGCATGACATGCGGGCCGCGGATGACCAACTCGCCCGCCACGCCCGGTGGCACGCGGTTGCCCACATCGTCGACCACGATGGCTTCCGTGTTGGGAATAGCGATGCCGACGGAGCCCGGCCGGCGGTCCAGCTCCTCCGGGGGCAGGTAGGTGCAGCGCTTGCATTCCGTCAGACCGTACATGGAAAAGAGCCGTACGCCGGGGAACAGCTCGCGCAGCCGGGCGATATGCACCGGCGGCAGGGCGGCGGCGGTGTTCGAGATATAGCGAAGGCTCGGCAGGAAACCCGGCGCCAAATCGCGCATCTGCAGGATCAGCGCCGCCATCGTCGGCACCAGCGGGAAACCGGTGACCTTCTCGGCGCGGATGCGCTCGAAAATGGCCTGCGGAAAGGCGAATGATTTTTCGAGGACGAGGGTCGCGCCGAGCTTCGTCGCCATCAGCAGTTGATAGAGGCCGTAGTCGAAAGCCAGGGGCAGGACATTGAGGATGATGTCGTCACGGGTGTTGCGCAGATAGGTCGTGATGGATTCGGCCGCGGCATCGATATTGCGATGCGTCATCATCACGCCCTTGGGGCGGCCGGTGGAGCCCGAGGTGTAGATCAGCATGGCGAGGTCGATATCGATCCCGCCATGGCGAATGGGCACGGGCGCGACCTTGAGACAATCCTCGAAGGAGGCAGCGCCATCCGGCGTATGGCTGGATGGCGCTTGCGTCGACGCGACGAAGAACGGCCGGTCCGACAGCGCACGCGCCTGGATCACGACAGGCATCAGCTTGGCCTGAGTCAGGATCGCCGCAGCCTCGCAATCGTCGATGACATAAGCGAGCTTGTCGGCCTTGGTGGAGGCGTTGATCGGGCTGAAGGTCGCGCCCGCCTTGAGAACCGCGAAGATCGAGACGGCGGCTTCCCAGCAATTGTCCATGAAGACGAGAACGCGGTCGCCGCGCTGCACGCCATTCTCGGCGAGAGCGGTCGCAAGCCGGTTCGACAGATCGTCGAGCTCGTCATAGCGCAACCGCTCCCGGTCGGTGACAAGCGCCGTCTTCGCGCCATGCGCGTCCGCGTTCGTGATGAGGAATTGCTCGACCCGCATGAGCTCGGGCCTTCCGCTGCCAGCCGTCACGCCGCGACGAGCGATGCGGTCTTCGCTGTGATGAAGGCCGTGATGCGCGCCAGTGAATCGAGGTTGGCCGGCACGATATCGGCGTCCGCAACTGTGATTCCGCAATGGTCCTCGATAAAGGCCACCAGTTCCAGAACGCCGGTCGAATCGATGATGCCGTTCTCGATCAGCGAGTCCGTATCGGCGAGGGCGTGGGTGGTGTCGCCGAACAGGAAGTTCTCGATGACAAAGGCCTTCACTGCGTCTTGGATCGTATCGGTCATGTCGTTCGCTTTCCTTGGTGGTGTCAGGCGGCCTTTGCGTTGCAAATGCCTGTGCCGGTGAAAGTCGTCAGCCACAGCTGCGTCGACAGGATGCCGACAAAGGCCGCGTTGTCGCGAAAGCCGGAGGCCGGCTGGCGGCTGCATTTCTCATGTAGTTTTGCCACTGCCTTCGGATTGAAGAGCCCGCCGGCGCTGACTGCGGCGTCGCCCAGGGCCGACTGGACATAGTCCCTCGTGCCCGGCCCAACGAAGGACTGGCTATCCGGTGCGCGATAGGGCTGCTTGGTCCGCCGGCCGATGGCGGCCGGCAGCAGGTCTTTGGTCGCCTCCCGCAGAATATGCTTCTCCACGAGCCCCTTCAGCTTCATCTCGGGAGGAAGGCCGGCGGCAAACTCGACCAGATGATGGTCGAGGAAGGGAAAGCGGCCCTCGATGCCGTGGGCCATCGCCATGCGGTCGCCCTGGCTGGACAGGATGTAGCCAGGGAGAAGGAAGCGGGCTTCCAGATATTGCGCCTGGTGCAAGGGATGCCAGCGGGCGAACGCCTCGGGCAGCCGCGCGGCGAGCTCCTCGGCGGCGTCATATCCGGACAATGTGGCACGCAGATCGCCCGAGTAGAACAGCTTCGTCGCCGCCGTGCCGTCGAACCTCGGCCGATGGGAGAACAGCGGATCGTCAAGCGTCGCGCCGCTAGCCCCGAAGAAGGAGAACAGGTACTCGGCCGATTGCTGCCTCAGGCCCGGAAGATAGGGGTAGAGCTTGCGGAACAGATGCGGCCGGATGCGGGAGCCGGACTGTCTCCCGCAAAAGCGCCGAACCCTGGCCTCCTTGAAAATATCGTAGCCGGCAAAGACTTCGTCGGCGCCTTCGCCCGTCAGCACCACTTTCAAACCGGCCTCTCGCACGAGGCTCGAGAGCTTGTAGAGCGGGGCAGGGGCAGTGCGCAGGATCGGCCGCTCCGTGAAACGGATTACGTCGGGGAAGACGGCGGCGATATCGCCTTCCCCGCAGGCGACGGCGCTGTGATGCGTGCCGAGCGCGCGGGCCATCTCGAGCTGGAAGGGGCTCTCGTCATGTTCGGCGCTATCGAAGGTGACCGAGAAGGTCCTGAAACCACCCGGCGCCATGCCCGCCGCCAGCGCCGATGTGATGGAGGAATCGAGGCCGCCCGAGAGATAGGCGCCGACTGGCACATCGGCGCGCATGCGGATGCGGGTCGCCTCCGTCAGGAGGGCGCGCAGTTCCTCGGCCGCGGCACGCTCGTCCCGGTGCCGGGGCGGCGCGTCCCGGTCGGGATACTCCAGACTCCAGTAGGGCCGGGTCGAGACGCTGCCCTCTTGCACGATCATCAGGCTTGCGGGTTCGATCTCGTAGATGTTGCGGAAGGGCGTGCGCGGCGCGATCGGGGCCCAGAGCGTGAAGATCTGGTCGAGTGCGACCGGATCAATCTCGGCCGCGACGCCCGGGGCCTGGAGGAGCGCCTTGACCTCCGAGGCGAAGTAAAGCCGTTCGCCCTGCCTTGTATAGAAGAGCGGCCGGACCCCCATGCGGTCGCGCGTCAGAACCATGCGGCGGCGGCGGCCGTCCCAGAGCGCAAAGGCGAAATCGCCATTGAGCGCGGAGACGCAATCCTCCCCCATCTCGTCATAGAGATGCAGGATCACTTCGGTGTCGCTGGTTGTCCGGAAATGGCGGCCTTTCGCGCGAAGCTGCTCGCGCAATTCCACATAGTTGAAGATCTCGCCGTTGAAGGCGATCGTCAGATCGCCCGTCGCATCGGACATCGGCTGCTGGCCGTCCCCGAGACCGACGATGGACAGCCGCGCATGGCCGAGGCCGGCCGCCTTTGTGGTGAAGAACCCCTGCTCATCGGGGCCGCGATGCGCAATGGCAGCCGTCATCCTTTCAAGGAGCGCCCTCCCATCCCGGACAGTGCCGAAATAGCCGCTAAAACCGCACATGCCGAGATATTTCCAAGTCCACCAGCGCGGCCCGGACTATAGCCGCCAAGATATCGGTAGGTGTTAAATATTTGGGACTATTCATGAGAATGGTAAATTTTGAGCGGCCGCCGACGGCTGATTCCTTGCGTGAGCATTGGATCTGCCGCGAGATGAGGGCAATGAAGCTTTTGGCGTCGTGTTCGCATGATGTTCACGGGGTCTGAGGGGCAGGCCCTCATCGCCTTCTGTCGAGGGCTAGGTCTGGGACTTCTCAAGGTCTGTCGTTGTCGGGGAAAGTGGTCCGCGCGGCAGAATGAAATCTACGACGGTGCCATTGCCGGAATTGAGGCAGGCGTGGCCGCATGCCGCCTTGGCGTAACGGCAAGCGATCTGTACAAGGCAGTCCTCGATGTTCTTGACGGCCGCGGAATTTTTTGCGGCTACCCAATCTATGGCCATTCCTTCGGACTGGGCTGGGGCGGACCATGGTTAGTGCCAGATAACAGCTTCAAGGTTGGAGCCGGGATGGCCATCGCCGTCGAGTGCATGGCGGGCCGCGAAGACGTCGGCTATGTCAAGTTCGAGCACAATTGTCTATCCTGATCGCACCGAGCTCATTTCCACCTGTCCGGCGAGGCTCTGAAGACTTGCCCTCAAACGCATGCCCAAAACACAGCTGGTATTGGTAGCAATCCGAGCGGACCAGGCGAGGCTGCCTCACTGCCGGGTAGCGAGAGAACCCACTTGGTGAACTCACGCGTGCGCCTGACATTCCGGGCACCGTGGACACGCGTCAAGCCGAGAGGATACTGCGCGAGCGATATCGAGTCCATGTCAAGTACCGCAATGTAGAGAACGTCGCGACTGCGCGTTTCTTTCCAGTTTTACATGCACGAGGACGAACCAGATATTGTTGCCGAAGGTCGAAACCAGCCGTCGCTGACACTCATGGGAGTATGGCGGTCCCGAACAGGATGCCGTGACGCCCGACCGTGGTGATCGGGTCCGGCAGCTTCCACATGGCGGGTCTTTCTTCTCGATGCGAGCGACCTGGCGCCAGGCACAATCCCATTGTCCTTCCTCACCCTCGCAGCGGTTGCCGGCTGGCGGCAGCAATGCGCCTGATCTCGGAGTTCGGCAAACTTTACCTTCGCCCGAAAGCGGACGGTCTGCCAAAGGTAACATGACTGCGTTGCTGGACGACGGGCCTGATCCAGCAATGACCCCGTATGTCAGGTTCCAACAGTATGGGAGGTTGTCCTGTCGACTATCATTGCCGTCGTCCTTCTTACTGCTCACATGCACGCAACTGCGGCGATGAGTTGTCGGACCGGCTGGATCCTATAAAAAGCCGGCCTTTCTGAAGCCGGAGAGGAAGTGTTCGAAGGAAGATGGGTCTGCGAAGGGAAGGTGGGCAAGGTAGCCAAGCGAGAGGTCCGGTTGCAGCCTCAGTGTGGCTTCGACTGCGACATGCGCGTTTTCCATCTCGCCTAGATGGGCGTAGGCCGCCGCGAGAAAGGCATGGATGAAGAACTGGTCGCCGGCCTTCCGATAAGCGTCGATGGCGTCGGCGTATCGGCCGAGCAGGAAGAGCGCGCTTCCCTTCACCTCCCAGAACCAGACCGGGGGCAACGGGTCGAGCAGTATGGCCCTTTCGAGGACCGCCAAGGACTGCTGAGGCTGGCCGCCGTAGTTGAGCCAGCTTGCATAGTCTCCGGCAATGTTGACGTCGTGCGGATTGAGCGTACGGGCCTGCTGGAAATGCAGTCCGGCATCCCCATGCTGGCGCATATGTACAAGCACGAGACCCATGCTCTGGTTGCAGATGCCGTCATTCCGGTCGAGCAGGAGCGCTGTGCGCGCAGACCGCAAGGCACTTTGCAGCGTACGAGGATCGCGGTCGTACCAGAATCGCGCAACCAGGCACTGCGCTAGATAGGCATGCCCTTGAGCAAAAGTCGGATCGAGTTCGGCGCTCCGGGTAAACATGGATTCGCCCTTGTCCATTTCATACTGATGGTAGTGCGCGCGACCCTGCAAGTAGTAGTCGTAGGCGGCCCAATCGGCCGGCGGCGTTCGCCGCGAGCGGCTAGTCGCATCTGCCTCGGCGGCGCCTTGGACGGTTGAAGCCACGAGGGCCGCCACCTCCTCCTGAACCGAAAAGATGTCCTCAAGCGCCCTGTCGTAGCGTTGAGCCCACAAATGGAAGCCGCTGGCGCCGTCGATCAGCTGCGCCGTGATCCGGATACGGCTCCCGAGCCGTCGCACGCTGCCCTCGACGAGGTAGCGCGCGCCGAGTTGCCGGTGGACTTCCGCGCCCTCCGGCGCTGGCCCACGAAACTGAAAAGATGAATTACGCGCGATCACCACGAGCGACCGGTAACGCGCCAGTTCAGTGATGATATCTTCGGTGATGCCGTCGCTCAGATAATGCTGGTCCTGATCGCCGCTCAAATTGGCGAAGGGCAGCACGGCAATGGTGGGTTTGCCGGACGGCGCGATTGGTCGCTGCACTGAACCTTCCACGCGCTCGACAGGCGCGGTGAAGCGGTAGCCGACGCGAGGCACGGTGGCGATCCAGTCGCCACCTTGGTCGGTGGGGCCGAGCGCCTTCCTCAGCGTCGCAATCTGGACGGTGAGATTGCTTTCCTCGACCGCCAGGCCCGGCCAGGCAGCTTCCATCAGCTCGGCCTTGGTCAGGATGTCGCCGGGCCGGGCCGCAAGCGTGGCGAGCAGCGTGATGCCGCGATGCCCGATGGAGATCGGTATTTCATGTCGCAGGAGCGTCCCCTTCTCAGGGTCGAGCACGAACGGACCAAAGGTGAGGTGAACCCGTTGCATCCCGCCATATTAAACGTTTCGGAATTTTTCGGAACAGTTTCGGCCGCGCTTTAGTACGCAGGTCCGCTCATCCGCCAAAGTAGCGTTATCGATTTTAGCAGCACCAAGAAAGGACGAGCCAAATGAGCACGCAGCTTTCTCTTACCTCAAGACTCTACCAGTCTCTCTGGAGCGAACAGCCGACGTGGACGACTGAACCGGTATCGGTCTGGGCGAGACTCTTCGCCCTGCGCGGCCTGGTCGCGGTCTGGCGCGAGCGCAAGTACTATCGCGAGGAACTGAAGCGACTGGCGGAAGATGGGCCTCAGCGGATCGACGACGTCGGTCTCACCCTGGCTGCCGTCGAGGCGGAACTTCAAAAGCCGTTCTGGAAGGTGTGATTTGCATCCATAGCTGTGAACGATTGTCTGCACAGGGCCAGCAAACTCCGCAAGTACTGTCTCATCGACGCCGCAAAGAGACGACCGGCATGTTCTATCAGTAGCCGATCAAGGACCTGCCTGTAGGCCGGGGTAGGTGCAGCAATGCTCCGCTCATCCTGGCCTGCCGGCCGGACCTCGGCGGCCAATTCTGCCGCCAGAATTGTAATCATTCTTGTCCGGCATTTGAGGGAAGGACCAACCTGTAACCGCGCCTCGGCACTGTCTGCACGACGGCCTGGCGACTGTCGTGAGCGCCGCACGGATCTCGTGAATGCATTGGACCAGGCTGTCATCGGTGACGGCTAGCCCGTTCCAGACCGCCTTCATCAACTCGTCCTTGGTGATGACGCGATCAGCGTTCTCCAGAAGGTGGCGAGGTACGCGAAGGTCTGGTGGCGAACTGCGATTGTCCTGTTGAATTGGTCGCGCAAGGTCTCCCTACTCACGTCGGCGGTCACGCCGTTGAGTACGAACGTTGTAGGCGGCGAGCTATTCAAGCCGGTTCCCCTCAAGCACGAAGCCGCAGTCCAAAACTAGCACGGTTTCGCGCTGCGAAGACTGATCATCATCCAGCGCGTGCGGGGAGCTCGGATTTCGGCGAATGATCGTAAGCCGTTCGTGACTTGGCAAATGCCCAGGCGAGAGTCGCTACCGTACGCCGACTTGAATTGTGCGTTAGTGCATTGGCAGGATGTTCTGGTTGAGGCGGAACAGATTGTCCGGATCGTATCTGTGCTTGATCTTGGCGAGCCTCCCATAGGCTTCGGCTCCCAAGGCGTCGCGTACGAGGTCCGCTCCTTCGCCATGGCCGGGGAAGTTCAGATAGAGGCGCCCGGTCGAGTAGCGCTGCACGTCCTGCCAGAAGCTGCGAACCCAGCTGATGTTCGCGTCGTCCTCATCAGCGCCTGGCCAGATGGCGTCGAGGCTGAGCATGAAGGGCATGGACCGGTCACCGAAGGCAGTGGCATCGGCTGCAACGCGCTGGACGAAACCGCCGAACTTCCAGATCGAGGCGAAGGTCATTTCGGAGGGCCGCTTCGCCATCCGCGCGGTGATCTCCCCGATAACCTCGTCGTCGAGGCGCGAGAGGTAGGTGGATTTCCAGTAGCAACGGTCGCGGCCTTTCGGGAACAGGCCGTCATAGAGCGACTGGATGGTGCGATACGGCATGCGCCCGCTGAAATCGACAAGCGGTGCTCCAAAACTGCGTAAGGGCGCCACGACCCGCTCGCCCTCGTCGGCCAGTCCGTCATAGACATGCGCAAGCGCCAGGACGCGCCGGCCCCTTGCACGCTCGGGAATCGAGGGATCGTTCGGCAGCGTGGAGAATTCCGCTAGGCCGCTCAGGCGATCGGGTGCGGTCTGCATGAAGTCGCGCCAGAGTGGAATGATCTCGTTGGCGCGCTCTTCGGGATAGGCCGGACCGCATAACATCAGCTCCGGCTCGATCGGATGCAGCTTGAACTCGAAGCTCGTCACCACGCCGAAATTGCCACCGCCGCCGCGCAGCGCCCAGAAGAGATCCGGGTTCTGGGTCGCGTCGGCATGGATGAGGCGGCCATCGGCGGTCACCAGATCGGCCGCCAGCAGATTGTCGACGCTGAGGCCGTGGCTGCCGCGCAGCCAGCCGATGCCGCCGGAAAGAGTCAGGCCGGCAACGCCCGTCCCCGAAATCAGGCCGCCCGGCGTGGCGCGATCAAGCGGGGTGGTGGCCGCATCGACATCGGCCCAAATAGCGCCGCCCTCAACGAAGACACGATCGAGGCCGGGCGCGACCCGCACGCCATTCATCAGCGACATGTCGATCATCAGGCCGCCGTCGCAGACGGCGTAGCCTGCAACATTGTGGCCTCCCGAGCGGATCGCGATCGCCAGCCGCTCTTCGCGCGCGAAATTCACCGACGCCTCGACATCGGCAAAACTCCGGCAGCGCGCGATGAGAGCGGGACGTCGGTCGATCATGCCGTTCCAGACGATCCGCGTCGTGTCATAGGATGGGCTCGACGGCTCCAGCACCTCGCCGCGCATGATGGAACGGAAGCTTTCGATGCTCGATGCTGCAAGGGTAGCGGTGGCGGCCATGTGGCGGTCTCCTCGTTTCACACACGCTAGCGCGGCGCGGGCACGGCCGCTAAAGTCGAAAATGCTGAAAGGCGGTCATTTCTGCCATGGTTGAACAGATCGGCCCATTGAATGTGGCGATCCTTGCCGTTCCGGAGGCTACCGCCTCCACGATCTACGGCATGTTCGACCTGTTTTCCTCGCCCGGCAGGGATTTCCTGTTCATAACCAGCGGTGCGGCGGGCACGCCGCGCATGCGGCCCTATGTGGTTGCTGGGGACGGCAGCCCGTTTCGCGCTGCAAACGGCATCTGGGTGCGCCCAGATCACAGCCTTGCCGATTGCCCGCCACCCGACATCGTCTGTATTCCAGATTTCTTCGTCAATCCGGGAGAAAGCGTCGCCGGGCAGTATGACGCCGAAGCCGCATGGCTGAAGCGAGCGCATGACGACGGCGCCATGCTGGCCAGCGCTTGTTCGGGCGCGGTGCTGCTCGGCGAGGCCGGGCTACTCGACAATCGCGATGCCACCATTCACTGGGGCTATGTCGAGACGCTCACGAACAACTATCCCGGCGTTAAGGTGAAGCCGGGCCAGTCACTCGTGCTGACCGGCGAGGCCCACCGCATCGTCATGGCCGGGGGCGGCTCGAGCTGGGAGGATCTCGCCCTATATCTGATCGCGCGCTTCGTCAGCCTCAAGGAGGCGATGCAGGTCGCCAAGGTCTACATGCTGCAGTGGCACGACATGGGCCAGCAGCCCTTCGCCGCGCTGATGCGCTTTCGCCAGACCGACGACGCGGTGATCAACCGCTGCCAGAAATGGGCCGAAGGCAACTACCGGACGCCCTCGCCCGTCGCCGCCATGACCAAGTTGTCAGGCCTGTCCGAGCGCTCCTTCGTGCGCCGCTTCGCCAAGGCCACGGAAATGAAGGCAATCGACTACATCCACGCGCTCAGGCTCGAGCAAGCCAAGCAGATGCTGGAGACCGGCGATCTCCCGGTCGAAGCGGTGGCGAGTGAAGTCGGCTATGAGGATGCGAGTTTTTTCGGGCGTCTCTTCCGCCGCAAGGTCGGGGTGACGCCGGCGCAATATCGCATTCGCTTCGGTGCTCTCCGGCGAGCATTGAGCCGCGATTGAATCTCAACCATCGCGGCGCGATGCCGATATTCCGCTTTGCGACTCAAGTCAGCCGTTGAGCTGGCCCCAGCGGAATCCCAAAAGCAGAAATTCGAGCGATCAGGCGAACCGGCACGTTCCCACCCAGAACCGGACGCCCAGCGGTCATTAACGATGGGTTCGAGCTCCAGCCGCAAAGTAAGCGAGCTGGTCGGCATAGAGCTTCTTGAAGGCCGGGCGAGCCCAGGCGCGTTCAACGTACGCTCAGAAAGTTCCATCTTAGCCTGAGAAGTACGTTGAGCTTGTCTAGCTGCGGGACATATGAACCGCGACACGATTTCGTCCTTCCGATTTGGCACGAAATAGGGCCAAATCGGCAGCATTGACGAAATCATTTGGCGTCTCGTCCGCGGTGGGCACCGCTGTTGCAACGCCGACGCTGATGGTCACACGATCCGGGCCGTGGGGTATGTTCAACTCCCGCACGCCCTGGACGAGCCGCTCTGCGATCGCACTGGATTGTTCCAGTAAAGTGTCGACCAGCACGACCACGAACTCTTCGCCTCCGTACCGCGCAGCTAGGTCGGTGGAGCGTCCGGAACCGCTCTGGATTACGCGGGCGATTTGCTTGAGCACCTCATCGCCGGCCATATGGCCATAGGTATCGTTGTATCGTTTGAAGTTGTCGGCATCGATCATCAACAGCGACAATGGGGACTGTGCGCGAAAAGCGCGCTTCCATTCGGCCGCCAGATATTCATCAAAATAGCGCCTGTTGCCGAGGCCCGTCAGGCCATCGATCCGCGTCAGACGTTCAAGCTCGAGATTTGCACTGATCAGCTGTCGCTGGCTTTCCCTTAGCGCTCGGTATGCCGCGTCTCGCTGGACGTGATCCAGATAAGCCCGAGTGTGATATCGAATACGTGCAATCAGCTCGATACGATCCGGCAGTTTGACGAGATAGTCGTTCGCTCCCGCAGCAAAGGCTTCGCCCTTGGTGGCTGGATCTTCCTTGCTCGACAGCACAATGACTGGGACCGCGCGTGTCGACGCATGCTTCCTGTATTCTCGCACCAGATGCAGCCCATCGACGCCGGGCATGACGAGATCCTGCAGGATAACGGTTGGCTTTACCTCATCCGCGACTGTCATTGCTCTCAACGGGTCGGTGCAGAAGTGTAGGGAAATATCGGGTTCGTTGGCTAGAGCGCGCCTGACCGCCTCGCAAACCATGATCTGATCATCGATGAGCAGAACCATGGATGAATAGTTGTCTGTGAGTGGCGGGACCAGCTCTGGTTCTTGCGTCATCGGACGAGCCCTTTCACGTGGAGCGCTCGCAGGCTTCGATTATACGTGAGCCGATCGCACTCAAAGGAAGAATATCAACAGCCGCGCCGATTTCGGCGGCGGCCTTCGGCATGCCATAGACTGCACTGGTTGCTCGATCCTGGGCGATCGTGAGATGCCCTTTGTCGCGGAGCTGTCTTAGCCCGCGCGCGCCATCCCTGCCCATGCCTGTGAGCAGGACACCAATCACAGAGCCAGGCCACCATTGCGCCGCACTTCCGAAGAACACATCAACGGACGGCCGATAAAAATTGTCCTTGGGGCTGGGCGTATAGCCAAGTTGTTGAGCTGACTTGAAAACCAGATGATCCGCAGAACTGGCTACGAGAACAGTGCCCGCTTGAGGACTATCCTTTTCCCGCGCCGGACGGATCGGGAGAGGCGTATGCTGTCCCAGCCAATCAGTAAGCCCCGGCACGAACTGAGCATCGAGATGCTGGACGAGCACGATCGCGCCGTCAAAATCAACGGGAAACGCACTCAGGACGGCGGCAACGGCGGCCGGCCCGCCCGCGGAGGCGCCGATTGCAATTAAGCGTCGAGGTGTCGGCTCAGCGTCACGTGACATCCGCCTTTTTGTCTTGGCCGGCGCATCACCGATCAGCTTGCCGATCGTCGCAATCTTGTTCGTTAGAAGCCGTGCGGATTGCGAGGACGCGTTACCTTCGATGCCTACTGACGGAATATCGACCGCGTCAAGCGCGCCATGACCCATTGCTTCGTAGACACCGACGAGGTTGGCTTCGATACTGGCGGTCACCAGCAGGATTGAGCACGGGGTTTCCGCCATGATTCTGCGCGTCGCTTCCACGCCGTCCATCTCTGGCATCGCTAGATCCATGAGTATCAGATCCGGCAGATCACGTCTGCAGACCTCGACCGCCTCACGCCCATTGGTCGCGACCCATGCGACCTGATGTTCGCCGGTCGACAAGACCAGCCGGCGCAGAAGCTCAACCGCCATCGGCATGTCGTTGACTACGCCGATTCTCATTCGTTGGCTTCCAATTTCGATCTCATTCAGTCGCCTCGCCAATCATGTCCACGACCGCATGGATCAGCGCCTCGTCCTGAAAGGTACTCTTGGTCAGATAATAGTCCGCACCGGCGTCAAGCCCGCGCGAGCGATCTTCTTCCCGATCCTTGTATGAAACGATCATTATGGGTGTGTTCTTGAGATGGGCGTCCTTTCTGATCAAGCTCACCAACTCGATGCCATCCATGCGCGGCATATCTATGTCAGTGACGACAAGATCAAAAGGACCAGACCGGACGGCATTCCATCCGTCCATCCCGTCGACCGCCACTTCGACATCATAACCGTGATTGCCCAACATCTTGCGCTGGAGTTCGCGGACCGTGAGTGAATCGTCAATCACGAGCACGCGCTTGCGTCTGCTCGGTTCGGGACCGCCCGCAGCGCGCCCAACAGCCCTAAATCCGCTAGACGATGCAAGTTTTTCCACCGATCGGATCAGATCATCGACGTCGAAGATCAGAACTGGCGAACCGTCTTCCATCAGGGCCGCTGCGCTGATGTCCTTGATCTTGGCAAACCGTGGATCGAGAGGTCTGATCACCAGCTCGCGTTCCCCGAGAAAACGGTCAACGATCAGGCCGTATGCATCGCCCCGACCTGCATCCACGACGACAACCGAGAGTTCGTCCGGTTCCGATCCGGACTCTCCTCGATCCAGCACTTCGCGCGCGGTCACCAGCCCGATCTGTCGATCGTTCAAGCGAAAATGCGGTCGGCCCTGCAGCAGGTTGATCTGCATCCGCTGCAATCTCATTGTCTTGGAGATGGCGGCGAGTGGAAACGCATAGGGCTCCCCATCGACTTCGACGAGTAGTGTGCGCAGGACTGACAACGTCAGCGGCAGCTGCAGTTGAAACCGGGTTCCACGACCAAATTCCGAGGAAACGCTCGTGATTCCGCGGACCTCCTTCGTCATCGCCTGCACCGCATCGAGTCCCACACCACGGCCGGACACGTCGGTAAGGCCCGCTTTCATCGAAAAGCCTGGCAGAAACAGGAATGCGAGCAATTCGGTTTCGCTGAGTGTGTCAGCACTTTCCCTGGTCGCAAGCTGTCGGGCGATGACAGCCTCGCGCAGCTTCGAGATCTCGATCCCCCTGCCGTCGTCCACCACGGCTATCTGCAGCAGCCCGGCATTGTGCCTCGCTTCGAGCCTGATCAGCCCCTCTTCGGGTTTCCCCATCGCGAGGCGCTCCTCAGGCGGTTCAAGCCCATGGTCTACAGCGTTGCGCAAAAGATGCCCCAAGGGGGCATCGAGCTGCTCGAGGATATCGCGGTCGATGCCGGTCGAGCCGCCTACGATCTCCAGTCGCGCCCGCTTGCCAAGGGTACGACCGAGGTCGCGGACCGTTCTTGCGTAGTGTCTCACGCCGTCCTCGAAAGGCCGCATCCGGCTCGCCAACGTTTCGTCGTACAATCTGTTGGCAAGATCGGTCGCTTTGCGATCCACTGAATCCAATTCATCGAGACGCTCCGCCAGGAACGCTTGGCTCAACCGAAGCTTTCGCTGGGCTTCAGCCAGCGCCTCCACTGCGGCCGCATCATTTGAACCCGGCGGCAGCACTGCGTGAAGGTTGTCGAACGCACTTGCGAGGTCCGATTGAAGTCGCTTCAGTCGCAGTAGCCCGTCAGCGAATGGCCTGAGCCGCCGAGCTTCCATCAGCGACTCGCCAGCCAACCCGAGCAATCGGTTCAGGCTGTCTGCCGTCACCCGAACCATTCTATCAGAGCCAATGCTGCCGTGGGTTTGCGGTGGCGTCCCAACGAGGAGATTCGCTGAAGAGGTCGTCGCCAGCTGATCCTGGGCATGATCAGGAGTGGCGAAATCAACTGCAAAATCTTGGGCCCCGGGCTTCGCCTCGGGGGGGGACAATTCCTCAAACTTCGCGAGAAAGCTTTCGATTTCTGAGTTGGCGCGCTCGCTCGATGATCCTGATGCGATCAATTTCAAAAGGTCACAGCCTTGCAGGAGCGCATCTATATGCTCCCGTCCCACTCTCAGATGCCCACGTTGCGCGGCGACCAGGCAATCTTCCATCGCATTTGCAACTTTGACCGCGGGCATCAGGTCGATGATTCGGGCAGCTCCCTTCAGGGAATGTGCGGCACGCATGCATGCTTCCAGGGCATCGGCGGCGACAGGATTGCGTTCCAGTGCCAGAAGCCCAGACGTTAGTGCCTGTGACTGCGTCTCCAGTTCGGCCTGGAAGAGGCTGAGCATCGAAACCTGGCTGAAGTCCTCATCTGTCATGCCATGCTCCGAGCCAGCATCGTGAGCAGTTGTTCTGGGTCGAGACAACCAACGGCCCGTCCCTGCCAGGGCAGAACGGCATTAGTAGCCGCAGACAGCGCCTTGTCGATCGTGGGTGGCACAGCGAGAGTGTCGCGTGCCCGATAGCGATGTAAGCCGTGGATCTCATCAACCGTAAAGGCAACCCGCTTGTCGCGCTCGCCCACAACAACCAGGCGGCGAAATACCTTGGTTCGCGTGCTTTGCTCCCCCTCCTTGCGCTCGTCTATCCCGAGCAATTCAGCCAGGGACAGGCAAACGAGCAATTCACCACGGACATTCGCAATACCGAGCAGTGCACGGTTTCTGCGATGTGGAAGTGAATGAACGCGACGAGATTCAGCCACTTCATGAAAAATACCGACCGGAAGGGCCAGCCATTCTTCCCCCAAACGGAAGAGAACAGCCGTCTGCAGCGCCTCGCCGTCGGCCGGATCGATCCCTGCTCGACCAGCGTTACCAGGCCATTCGTCGCGATATACCGAGGGAGCCGCACGGTCGAGGAGGTGTCGTGCAATCTTCTTATAGGTCGGGCAATTCCGGCAGTGGAGATGCTGCTCCAGCAGCGGACATGACTTGTCACCCCGTACGCCTATTTGCCGCCAGCAGTCGTCGATTTCAATCTGCTCCAACGGCTGAGCGATCCCTGTCGAAGCCGCCATCAGCTGCCGCTCCTTTTCTGGACCCGGCCTAGCCGGCCAGCCAGGGCCTCGGCGCCGTTATGGTCGCCTTGCTTGCGAAGCAGCAAAGCCAGATGGATGAGAGCTTCTCGATGATTTGGCGCGAGATAGAGCGCCTTGCGATAGCTTTGCGCGGCTTGGGGTGCTGCGCCATCCGCATCCTGGACGAGGCCCAGCAAGTAGAAGATTTGCGCGGAAGGACCAAATTCCTTGAGATGCGCCAGGGCGACCTCCTGTGCCTCCTTTACCCGTCCTGCATTGGCGATCCGTTCAACCGCGATGAGGCTTTCCGAGGCCTTTGCAAGCGGCTTGGCCGGCGCCTGTCCACGGGCTTCATTGCCAATTGTCGGTCGGGGCCGAAGAAGAGGCTTGCTCTTGTTGACCTTCGGGGTTGGCGTCGGCACCGGGATGGCGGCCGAAACTGTCGGCGCCGTGGTCTTGACGGGCTCCGATTTCAGGAAGGCAAAGGCCAATGGCCATTCAGCGGAAATAAAGCCATGCAACCTTGGAAGAGCTGCTTCCGCCGGACCGACCAGGAGGAGTCCGTCTTTGGCCAGTAGGTCCTTCAGGCAGATCAACGCGCGATCCTGCAGCTCTCGATTGAAATAGATCAGCAGATTGCGGAAAAGCACGATGTCATAGACTTCTTGCCCGAAAGACGCGCGAGAGCCGAACAGGTTTCCTACCCTGAACCGAACCTGTTTCAGCACCGCAGCTGTAGGACGCAACCCGCTCTCGGCCGCTTCGAAATAGCGATCCTTGAATTCGAGATGGCTGCCGCGAAACGAATTGCGCCCATAGATCGCGCGTTCAGCCGTCGCGATATTGCGGCTGCTGACGTCCACACCATCGATCTTGAACTCGTGCGCCTCAAAGCTGGCATCGAACATGGCCATGGCGACCGAATAGGCCTCTTCGCCGGTTGAACATGGCAGGCTCAGGACTTTAATCGGCTGAGCACGCTTGTGCACGCGCGCATGCCGCGCCAGCATGGTGAACGCTTCTCGGTCGCGAAAGAACCAGGTCTCCGGGATCACCACCGCATTGATCAACTCCTGCAACTCCTGCGAGGAACCGGTCAAGTGTTCCTTATAGGTCTGAGCGTTGGTTATCCGGCATGCTGCCATCCGATCTCTGACCGCCTGACGGACCACTGTCGGACCAACGCTGGCACTGTCCAGTCCGATGGTTTCCGTCAGGAGCTTTTCAATTGCGCCGGTCATTGATCACCCGTCGCGGCCTGGCGGAGCAATGCGGTACGTATCTCTTCCGAAAGCAGCGATGCCACTTTGACCCACTGAATGATCTCCGAACCATCGGAAGCCACCGGCCCAAGATAGGGCGGGGTTCCTGGTTCAAGTCCGAACGGCGCGAAGTCGGCAGGGTCTCGCTCAAGCGTATCCGTCACCCGTTCCGCGATCAGTCCCAGCAGGCGCTGCTCGCCATCATGCGCGTGATAGCGCGTCACAACGATCCGGGTGCTCAATAGGCGCTCCGACGGCCGGCCAAGCGCAAGAAGAGTAACATCGATCAGCGGGATGGGTATTCCGTTGTAGCTGACCAGACCCACCACACCGGTTGGCGCACCCGGCAGGACCTTCACATCGAGACGAGGCAGCACCTCTTCAATTTGGTGGACATCGATCAAGTAGCGATCCGGACCCATGCTGAAGGCGAGAAATAGCATTGTCACCCCCTACTGCCGGCTCGCTACGCTCTCAGCTTGAACCTCGAAATGCTACTTCGCATGCCGCCTGAGACTTGATTGAGCTCGTCGATCGCGAGCGTCGATTGCTGAAGGGATTCGACTGTTTGCTGAGCTGCCTCACTCAGCTGCGTTAGCGTGTCGCTGATCTGCCCCGCGCCGGTCGCCTGCGCTTGCATGCCTTCATTGGCGACTTCGAAACGTGGCACCAGCCCCTGAACCTGCTGAATGATCTCGAAGAGTTGCCCGCCGACCTGCTGGATTTCCTGCATACCCCGGCGGACCTGTTCGGAAAACTTGTCCATGCCCATCACCCCGGCCGCGACTGCCGACTGGATGTCCTTGACCATCTGCTCGATATCGTATGTGGAGACAGCCGTCTGGTCCGCGAGCCTTCGGATTTCCGTCGCCACCACTGCAAAGCCCCGGCCATATTGGCCGGCCTTCTCTGCCTCGATGGAAGCGTTGAGCGACAAAAGGTTCGTCTGATCGGCCACTTTGGTGATGGTCGTCACCACCTGATTGATGCTGCCGGCTTTCTCGCTCAGGATCGCGAGTTTGGAATTGATCGCGCCGGCCGCTTCCATGACCTGCTGCATGGTTTCTTCCATACGGGTTAGCCCCGCTTGCCCTCCGCCGGCGACGGCAGCAGTTTGCTCGGCAACTGTCGAGACCTCGTTCATCGTGCGGACGAGCTCGTTTGACGTGGCGGAGATCTCCTTGGCTGTCGCGCGGATTTCTGTTGTGGTCGCTGCGATTTCAGTCGCAGTTGCCTGCTGTTGCTTGGAGGTGGCGGCGATCTCAGTTATCGATGTGCCGACCTGTATGCTGGACCTTTGAACCTGACCAATGAGGGTTGTGAGATCGTCCGCCATTGCGTTGAAGCCGTCGGCAAGCACGCTGAATTCGTCTCGGCGCCTCAGATCGAGGCGTTCGCTGAAGTCGCCTTGCCGCATCAATTGAACCGCGTTGACCAAACGAGTGAGCGGACCTGTAATGGCGCGAAACAGCTGGTAACCCAAAAGAAGGGCTAGTCCGAGGGCTATCAACAAGCCAACGCTCAAACCGACTTCGGCCGTTCTAACGATCGAGCTGATCCGCTGCGTCGCGCTGTTTGCCTCGCCTCTGTGATCCTCAACCATGGCCTGCAGAGCGGACTGCAACTTTACAAAGATCGGCTCTACGGTGTTCTTGATGGCCAGGCTTTCATTGGGAGTTTCACCTTTCGACAAGGCAGCCCGGCTTGTGTCCAGCAAAGCAGTTTCAGCCAGACGAAATTGGTTGGCGAGTTCTTTGACGACTGCATAATTCTGCTTGTCGATGTCGGAGACGATTGTTGCTTCATAGTCGCCCATCGACCGCTGCACTTGGTCGCGATTGGTCGTGATCGCGCTTTCAAGCGTGCTTCTATCCGATGGGTTGTCCTGAAGGGCATATTCCTGAAGCAGACTATGGGCCGTCATCTGGCCCATCATGATCGCGGTGCTGTGATAGAGGTCTGGAAGGATGCCCTTCTCGACCTCAGTCGCCTCCTGCCCCGCCTGAAGAAACCAGGCGTACGCGATGACGGCGATCACGGACATGACCACCAGAACGGCAGCGAAACTGACGAGGATGCGGTGGCGTATTGTCAGACTCTTCATGGATCCGATTCACCAATGGGGGCATCGTGGGCTGCGCGACAAGCGCTCGTTCCGACGTGTTCGAAAAAGGTGCGTCGAAAAGCGGTAGTCTGACGCTGAATGGTTTCTTTTCCGTTCCATCACTAATGATGGCGATGCCGCTCGCCAGAAGTGACGGTCGAGGACACGTGTTCCGTCGGCGCACATCAGCCCGACATCCGCTGGGCGGCACGCCCGCGTCAAGGTGGGTGGATGACTGATTGTTACCGTCTCGTTGGACGTCGATGAGAAAGGTATTCAATGACGATGAAGCTCTCACCTCACGTCCAAGGCCCTGTCAGCGTTGGGCCTTTGAAGCAAACAACCTGGACAGCCCATAGGCAAAGGCCTATGAACCTTGAAGGGGCACAAATATACGCTGGCCGCTGGTCGATCCAGGAAGTCCGGTGCACCGCCATCAGACTCGCCCAGCGTCGCATAACCCCGCCTACGTCATCGCATGGTCATGCTGGAGGCGCCCATCGGTCGCCGTCCGCCTATTCTGGAAGCCCGATGAACGGATTCTGATGCCGAATGCCGAGCGGCCTGAAATCCTTCTCGTTGTCCGTGAGCACGATCAGATCGTGTTGCATGCCTGTTGCAGCAATAGCGATGTCCTCGAAACCTGGTGAGATGCCAGCGGCCCGAGCGACTGTCATGAGTTGCCCAGTTATTGTTGCCGTTTCGAGGTCAAGAGGGAGGATGCGGCTACTGTAGTAGTGACGGATTTCTCCCCACCATTCAGCGAGCGCGCCCGCCTTCTTGGTGGCACCGGTTCGCTTGGCGTTCGCGATGCCGTCCTCGATCTCGGCCAAGGTGATTACGGAGAGCCAAAGGTCGGACGATCGCTCGACTATCCAGGCCGCTAGTTTCTCATCGGAGGGCGTCCTGCGTTTTGAAGGGGCAAGCAAACTGACGACATTCGTGTCCAAAAGGTACAATGTCAGAACGCCGGATCGCGCAGAGCCCGTGCGGGCTTTCGGCTTCGCGCTGGCAGGTCAGCTTCCTCCAGGGGCGAGTTTGTGAGCAGCCAACCCAGCGACGGCACACGGGAAAGGCGTTCGTACTCCGAATAGCTGATTACGACAGCCTCTCTTTTGCCGTGACGGGTGACGACCGTCGGTGTGCCCGCAACCGCTTCGTCGACCACATGTGAGAACGTAGCCTTGACGTCTTTGAGCTGAATCTCTTTCATCATGATTGCTCCCGTGACTAAAGTGGTCATATAAATTATGGAGCGAGTTTTGGCAAGCAGTCAGGACGGATCGGTGCGCCTACGGCGCTCGATCTGCCGCCAGTTGGCAGGCTGACATCTCACATCAGGTCTAATCCGGAAAACCGCGTCTTCCCCGTTGATCTGGAAAGTACGGCGATCGACCCCGACACAATCGCGATTAGCCAGCAACACGCAGCAGCCGACACCGCCGACGGCAGATAGAGCCTGTCAAGACTGGACTGGGCGGCAGCGAGCAGCGGCTCGACCTTCTGCCCGGCGACGCTCAATTCGATGTCGGTTAGCCGCCGGGGTGATTTCCGGCCTGCAGGAACCAGCCTGTGCAACGAGGCCGAGCGCCGCCACGAATCGACCAGCGCCGATTTTTCAGCGGCATCCGACGTGATCGATGCTTGAACACGGTCTGCACGCAATGTGGCCATGTGCCGGTCCATGCCTTCCTCCCGAAGCCTGAACGCCGATAGACTTGCCGCTGTTTCCTCAATCTTCCAGCGGCATAACAGATGTCCTCCGCGCTGCTATCTTGCTCTTGTTGCCCCGCTGTCAAATGGTCTGAAGTGCTTGTACCATCCAGGAGTCGGAGCGCAGCTCATTCGCTCATCGCATGAAGCGCATCATGCCTGACGATTTCGATGCTGCGCAGGCTGAGCAGGCGGATGACGCCCTTGTCCTTCAGCCGGGTGAAGATCCGCGATACCGTCTCGATGGTGAGGCCAAGATAATCGCCGATATCCATGCGCGACATCGGAAGTTCGACCTGCCGCAATCCGCCCTGGCGCTCCGACAGGTCGACCAGGAACGCGGCGACGCGTTCGATGGCGCTCTGGCGACCGAGGACCAGCAGGTGTTCCTGCGCTCTGGTCAACCCCTTCAGCGCCAGAGGCAACAACTGATGGGACATATCCGCTCCAGCTGTGAGGCGGAAGACGCGGACACCGGTGGAATTGACCGCTTCAGCAAAGAAATGGTGCGTCGTGTCGGCTTCGAAGCCGAATGTCTCTCCGGCGAGATGAAAGGCACTGATCTGCCGGCGGCCGTCAGCAAGCAGGCGGTAGACGCGGACGGCGCCGAACTCCACCTGGTAGAAGCCTCCGGCCTTCTCGCCCTGGGCGTAGATTTCCGCGCCTGCGGGATAGAAGCTGAGTGGTTGCAGCAGTGCGGGCTCAAAAGCCTCCGGCAGGTTGGGCTGGGCAGACCGTGACGGCAGCGAAATTCTGAAGGAGGTGTAGGCGTGCATGGCTGTTTTCCCGTTTTATCCGTGACACAGCAATCGCGCGAATCCGCGGGTCGCGAAATTCGGTTATGTCCCTACGGGAAACTACCTAGAGCCGCTCCTCCTGAATCGGTCCAGCGCTGGTCGCCGCAGTGAAGAAAGCTATTCACTTGCTTCGCGGCCCGACACCTGCTGGATCAAGATACGGAAGAAAACGTGGGGTGCACTGTCCGACACCGCAGGCATAAGTGGCTTGAGGGCGCCGGGCTCCCACCAAGCGGCGTGCTTGCTCAACATCGCCCATGCATGGTCACGCTCGAGCTTGTGGCCAATCCGGTCCGGCAGTTCCTCATAACGGCCATCGACGACGACGCTTCTCCAGCCTCGGCCCTGGCCGCGTTCACCCACCTGGACGGACACCAGGGGATTGGCACGCATCCAGTCGATCTTCTTGCCGGGCATGGAAAACGCGTAGAGATGATTGTCGGCGTGCGCATAGTGCACCGGCACCACGTAGGGCTGCCCACCCTTCGCGCATGCCAGATGACCGACACGGTTGGCGGTCAGCAATTTCGTGCATTCCAGGGCGGATAATGTGCGGATCAGCATGTGTGATCTCCTGAGTCTATTGGTCGTCCAACAGACTGTTGGCCCAGCCGCCGGAGCTGTCATTGATCGCAATCAAGGCAGCTTGCCGCTCGTCCGCAGCGGCATAGGCGGCAATTTCGTAAATGATTTAAATCAAGGCGCTGCTTGCCGCTTCCCCAGATCATGGGGAGATGTGGAAGCCGATCATGAGCGCTCCGTTTGGTCGCGAACTCGAACTCGCCGTCTTCGACGAGGAGGGCGAACATGCGCTCGTATTTCCCTGTATAAAAGGCCGGCAGGGTTGGAAGCACGCCGGGACTGGCGTGCGCGTCGATATCCGCCCGACCCATTGGCGCTACTGGCAGCCGAAGGCAATGCCGACAGACGGCGGCAAGTCTCTCGGGGACGCTTGCTAGTGTTTGGATTCCACGATCAACGCCATGCGCACGAGATGCGACAGGCTGCCCGCGGCCATCTTGCTCATCACATTGGCACGATGAATCTCGACAGTGCGCGGACTGATACCCAGATCATAGGCGATCGTCTTGTTCGGCAGACCCGACACGAGCCCGTCCAGAACCTGCCGCTCCCGCTCCGAAAGTGTGGCCAGGCGGCCGTGGATTTCGGAGGATTGCGGATGCGTTGCATTCGCCTGGTTGCGGTTGGCCAACGTGGAGCGGATCGCGTCGATCAGCATCTCGTCATCAAACGGCTTTTCAATGAAATCGGAAGCGCCTTCCTTCATTGCCTGAACGGCGAGCGCCACATCGGCATGGCCCGTCATGACAATAACTGGAATTGTATGCCCGCCGGATCTCAGTTGGCGCAGGAATTCGATGCCGTCTATGCCCGGCATGCGCACGTCGGTGACGATGCAGCCGTCGAGGTCGCCCTTTGCCGTCGAGAGAAAAGCCGTGGCCGATTCGTGCAGGCGTACTGCAAAATCTGCAGTCGCCAGAAGAAAACCGAGCGACTTGCGCACGTCCATGTCGTCGTCAACCACGTGCACCAGATCACTGCCGGCCATTTGTGACCTCTTCCTTCTCCACAATGCGCAAGGTGAATCGGAAGGCGGTCCCGCCAGTCGGCATCGCCTCGGCCCATATGTGACCACCGTGCGATTCCACGATGGTGCGGCAAATGGAGAGACCGACACCCATGCCTTGCTTCTTGGTGGTTACAAACGGCTGGAAGAGTTGAGCCGAGACTTCCGGCGCGAGACCCGGGCCAGTATCGATCACGCTTACCTCGGCCATCCCATCATCCCGGGCAATTGTTGTGACTTTCAATTCGCGGCGCGGCGAGTCCTGCATAGCCTCAACCGCATTGCGCATCAGGTTGAGCAAAACCTGCTGAATCTGGATGCGGTCGGTTAAGACCAGTTCGGCGACTGGATCAAGCTTGTAGCTGACGAGGAGATTTATCTCTCTTGCACCAACCAAGGCTAGGGAGGCGGCTTCCTCGATCAGCATTGGCAGTCGTTCGACCTGGCGCTCGCTTTCGCCCCTCGCTACAAAATCCCTCAGGTGACGGATGACGTCGCCCGCCCGCAAGGCCTGCTCAGCTGCCTTTTCCACGGCATCCCGAAGCATGGGCGCATTCTCGTCCCGGCTCTTCTCAAGCAGCCGACGACTGCCTTTGAGGTAGTTCGTGATGGCGGTGAGCGGCTGGTTGATCTCATGAGCAAGCGTTGAGGCCATCTCGCCGAGTGCGGTGAACCGCGCCATGTGCAGCAGTTCCTGCTGCTGCTCCTGGATTCTTGCTTCTGCCCGGTGGCGTTCGGTCAAGTCGCGGCAGAAGCCGGTAAAGAAACGTCCGGTCCCCGGATGCATCTCGCCAACGGAAAGCTCCATCGGGAAAGTCGTGCCATCCTTGCGTGCCCCGGTCACGGTGCGGCCGAGCCCGATGATCCGGCGCTCTCCCGTCGTCAGGTAGCGAAGCAGATAGGCGTCATGCTCGTCGCGGTAGGGCGAGGGCATCAGCATTTTCACGTTTTGACCGATGACTTCGCCTGACTGGTAGCCGAACAGCGTTTCGGCAGCGGTGCTGAAGGATTGAATCCCACCCTGCTCGTCGATGACGACCATCGCGTCCGGCACTGTTGCCAGGATCGACCGCAAATGGTCCTCACGCAGCCGAAGTGCTGCATTTGCAAAGGAGAGTTCGCTGACATCAGTACCTTCAATGAAGATCGCGGTGATCCGGCCATCGTCAGCCTTGACTGGCTGATAAACAAAATCAAGGATGCGCTCTTCGACCGGGCCGTCGGCTATGTTGCGAAGGCCGACCTTCACCCCGTGGCCAATGTAGGGCTCGCCGGTCATGTACACATGGTCCAGATGTTCGAAAAACCCATTCCCTTCGAGCTCGGGAAAGGCGTCCCGCACTGACTTTCCAATCACTTGCCTGTGGCCAGTCAATCGCTGGTAGGCGGCATTGGTCAGCTCGAAAATGTGACCTGGCTCGCGCAGCAGCGCTATAAAGCCTGGTGCCTGATCGAACATTTGAGACAACAATGATTTCAGTGTCGTCCCGCCGGGTGACAAACTGAGTGCTTCGTCTTTGATCACCTGAAGTTCCTGGGTTCGACGGTGCTACCGGGGCTAACTATCACTTCTCGCCGCACACGCAAAACGGATCGAGCCGAGGTTTTCGAACGCAGATGCAGTTGCCGGCCTTTGATGCGCATCAAGGCATTGGACGCTGTCGAATGCAATTCATCCCGCATTCCATCGTTCAGCGAAAGGCGCCCGCAATGTCTTACAAGTCGATCATCGTCAACCTCGCCATCGATGCGCCTCCCGCACCTATTGTAAAGCTGGGGATCGAGCTCGCGGAACGGTTTGGCGCCCGTCTCATCGGTCTGGCGGCTGCGGATGTTCCGCCCTTGGTCGCGACCGGCGACGGTATGGTCTACGAAGGCGAGGTCATGCAGATCCAGCACACCGAAATCGAAAAGCGGCTTGCCGAATTACGCGCCGAGTTCGAGAGGCTGCTTCCTGCATCGATCTTTAGCGAATGGGGCCAAGCTGTTTGCAGCCCAACCCGTTTCCTGAGCATTTCGGCTCGATCCGCCGATCTTATTGTCACCGGCAGCGAGAAGGGGGGAAATGTCTTCCGTGCAGTGGACGTCGGCAGTCTGGTACTTGGTATTGGGCGGCCAGTCCTGGTTGCCGCGAGCAATGTCGAGCCTGTCATGGCAAAAACCGTTCTTGTTGCCTGGAAGGACACCAGGGAAGCGCGGCGGGCGATAGCAGATGCGTTGCCCCTTCTGGCCACGGCCAACGAAGTCGTTATTGCCACAATGGATACCGACCGCGACAAGAGTATCCGCGACAGCCTTGCCGACGTCGCGGTCTTTCTCGAACATCACGGCATCATGGCAGGAACTGAGCTGATCGCCGGCGACCCAGACGGCGACAGGTTGCTGACTTTTGCGCGGTCGATCCATGCGGACCTGATCGTCTCGGGTGCCTATGGGCACAGCCGTCTGCGGGAATGGGCGTTCGGCGGGATAACCCGCTCGCTGATTGAGGAAAGCGGCATCAACCGCTTCATGTCGTATTGATGGGTGGACGCCCCAGCAGCCGAGTACGCGGCGGGGGGGCCAGGAACTTCACTCTACCCCTTTCGCCGCCTTGGCCCGGCGACGGCTCCGTCGGTTGATCGAGATCAAGTCGTCGGCTGCCTGCATGGCTATGAGTCTCATAAGGCAGGAGTGACCAAGATGAGCTTTCTCTACTACCTGATTTCAGTCGACGCCAGGGTCGCGTTGATGGGTCGCATGATACGCAAGCTGGGTGTCGACAGGCAGTTGAAAGTGGTGGCGGACCATGCAGCCGTCACCGATCGTGCGGTCAACCGCTGCCGATCCTGCGGCCATCAGGACGAATGCTCGACTTGGCTCGACCAAAACGAGCAAGCCGATGCTCCGCCAGACTATTGCCGCAACCGCGACCTGATCGCACGGCTACAACATGTGGCCGGACAGCGTTAGAACGTCGGGCGGCCAAGCACACATTTCGCCCCGGGAAATGGTGGTGCTAGCCCTTGGCTACGAGACCAGGATGACGGACAACGGCTCGGCGCAAAACAGATTGTCCTCAACGCCTTTAACGCCGGCTGCATTTTCGGCCGCGACGATTGCTGCCCGGCGCTCGCGCTCGTCGAAGATGGCGCCGTTCAGTTTTACGATCCCTTTGTCGACAGTGACATTGATCAGCTCATTTCGAGCCCATTTCTGCGCTGCAAGCTCCGCGACGATGCTCTGGCGTATCTGTTCGTTGTCAATGGCCATCGGGGTTGAGGCTGGCTGCATGTCAAGTAACGCACGAAGAAGATCGGAACGGGCAATCATTCCGACAACTTTATCGCCGTCGACGATCGGGACGCGTTTGATGCGGTGATGCGTCATCAACTCGACGACCTCGGCAAGCGATGCATTGGGGGATGCCGTGACGACGCTGTCGGTCATCACCTCTTCGATCCGCCGTCCGTTGGCGAGGACATATTCTTCGGCAACTCGTCCCGGGCTGACAAGAAACTCCAGCCAGCGTGGGCGCTTGCGCTGAGTGCCCAGCTCTTCACGGCGCAGGAGATCACCCTCGCTGATAATGCCCACCAGCGCGCCGTCACGGCGAATGACGGGAAGCCCGCTGATCTTGCTGGAGAGCATCAATCCGGCTGCATCGGCGATCGACGCAGACGGATCAATTGCAACGACCGCTGTGGTCATTATGGTTTTGGCTTGCATGCCAACCTCCTCAGATACTTTATCCCATTGCTTATCGAGGTCGCGCGCGCCGTGTCTTGATCTGAATCATTTTCAGATTGCGAAAGCGCAACGAGAGCGGTCCGAACGCGATTTATGAAGAGGCTTCGCAAATCGCGGAGACTTCATCGTGAAGCAACCCAGTTCGATTGACCCCGACATGGTCGTTGACGAAATCATGAGGAAATGGCCGGCAACGGTGGCTGTGGTGCTGAGATACAAGATGCTGTGCGTCGGCTGCCCGATCGGCACATTCCATACCGTGGCTGAAGCGTGCCTTGAACACCACGTCGATGAAAGCCGTTTCATCGCCGACCTGGAAGCGACTGTCCGCCGCAGAGAATGAGATCAGCGCTTGTCCCGGTTCTCGGCCAGAACTACAAGGCGATGCGCATCCTTCACGGTGACCTTCTGGCGTCCGCTGACGATTATCCCATTGTCTTCCCACTTGCTGAGCAAGCGGCTGACGGTGTGCAGCGTCGTTCCCGTCATCTCGGCAATGTCCTGCCTGGAAATCGGGAAATCGATTTCGATGCCGCTGTCGGTCTTTCGGCCGGTCTGGTTTGCCAGTCGCAGAAGCGCATGCGCAACCCGCTGCTCCACCTGCTCGGTGGACATCTCCACGACCCGCGTCTGCGTCTCCTGCAGCCTGGTTCCAACCGTCCTGTATGTGGCCGCCCCAAACACTGGGAAGCATCCCGCCAGGTCCGGCCACAGAGCGTTTGGCCAGGCGAGCACCACGCAGTCCACCGCCGCAATTGCGCTGGCTGGGTAGGTCGTTCGGCCAAGTGCCGCGGCGACGCCAAAAATCTCGCCTTCGCTGATGTATCTGGCGATGACCTGTTGTCCGTCCGGTGTGGTGCGAACGACACGGATATGCCCGGCGATCAGCACGAAGAAGGAATGAGCCTCGGCTTCCTGCTCGAAGATCGCAGTCTCCTTGGCATAGCGAGACGACCGCGCATCCCGCAGGATCTCGCTCTGCTCGTCGGGCGTCAGACCCTGGAAGAGCGGCAGTCGCGAAATCAGCGATCGGTCCAGCGCAGCCAAGCGATTCCTCACGGCCCTACGGTTCCGCATCAGTCGTGCGGAAGACCTTTCTTATCCTGAGTTTGCGCCAGCGCAAATTGTTCCCAGCCGCGTCAGACTAAATGGCATGGAACGGCGCAATGCCGCGAAGACGAAACAAAGGACAAATCGATGAAACTCTCCATCCTCGCCGCCGCAGTCTCTACCCTGGCGCTCGCCGGCGGCGCAAGCGCCGAAGAGCATATGGTGCAGATGCTCAACAAGGGCGAAAAGGGCGCCATGGTTTTCCAGCCGGCCTTCGTCAAGGCAGCCCCTGGCGACACCGTCAAGTTCGTGCCGACCGACAAGAGCCATGATGCCGAGTCAATCAAAGGCATGCTTCCAGACGGCGCCGAGCCCTTCAAGGGAAAGCCCAGCGAGGAAATCACCGTTACGCTGACAAAGGAGGGCGTTTACGGCGTCAAATGCGCGCCTCACTACGGCATGGGCATGGTCGCCCTGATCGTTGTCGGAAAGCCGGTCAATCTCGATGCCGCCAAGGCGGTCAAGCATCCCGGGAAGGCAAAGACGGTGTTCGCCGACCTGTTCACCCAGGTTCCGGTCAACTGATCGGCAATCGATACAGCCATGCCTGCCGCATGAGGGCAGGCGAGGGCCGGACGGACCGAGGGCGGCGGTTCATCCGGCCCTGTTCATTTGGAGACGCAAATCATGGGGATTCCACGCCTGCGGGCCTACACAGGACCCGCATTTCTTTCCTACGGATTCAGGCCCTTCTTCTTCCTCGGGTCGCTGTATGCCGCGCTCTCCATTCTGCTTTGGCTGCCGATATATGCCGGCGAACTCGATGCCCACAGTGCGTTCGTTGCCGTCGACTGGCACATTCACGAGATGCTGTTCGGCTATCTGCCGGCGATCGTTACCGGGTTCCTGCTGACCGCCATCCCCAATTGAACTGGCCGGCTGCCCGTACAAGGCTTGCCACTGCTGGCGCTGGTCGTCCTGTGGCTTGCCGGGCGCGCCGCTGTCTACTTCTCGACCGACATCGGCTGGCAAGCAGCCGCGGTGATCGATGGCTCATTTCTGTTTGTGGTGGCTGCCGCCGCCGCCCGCGAAATCATCGCCGGACGCAACTGGCGCAACCTCAAGGTGCTGCTGCCGCTTGTCGTGATGGCGTGCGCCAACGGCATGTTCCATTTCGAGGCGCACCTTCAAGGCACATCCGACATCAGCCGCAGGCTCGGTATGGCTGCGGGGATCGTACTCATCTCGCTGATCGGTGGGCGTATCATTCCGAGCTTCACACGCAACTGGCTCGCCCGGGAAAATCCTGGCAAGCTGCCTGCACCGTTCGGCCGTTTTGACATCGCATCGATAGCCATCTCAGCTATCGCGCTGGGAGCGTGGACGTTCGCCCCCCACAACCGCGTCTCAGGAATGCTTATGGCCGTCGCTGCAATCTGCCAGGTGTGGCGTCTGTCGCGCTGGGCTGGCGAACGGACATTGCGGGATCCGCTCGTGCTCATCTCCACCTTGCATATGCTTTCGTGCCCGTCGGTTTTGCGTTGGTTTCGGCGTCGATCCTTTTGCCCGCAATCGTACCGGTCGCTGCCGGGCTGCATGCGTTCGGCGTCGGCGCCGTCGGGTCAATGACGGTCGCAGTGATGGCCCGCGCCACGCTTGGCCATACCGGCCGGCAACTACGGGCCGGACTGCAAACCATTGTTGTCTTCGCGGCGATCCTGATCGCTGCCTTGTCACGAATCCTTGCGGTTTTTCTCCCTAAGGACGCGATCGTCAATGTCGCCGGCGTTGCATGGGTTCTGGCCTTTGCTGGCTTTCTCCTAGCCTACGGCGTGGCCTTGACGACGCCGAAGGCCAAGTAGCGATCTGAGGGGATGATGTGACGCTGCCCCACAAGCTCAGACACTGTGAGGCTAAAACTATAATCCGGACGAGGGACGTGGCCGGTGCCTCCACGAGGCGAGGGCCGCGGACGGCTGTTCGACGTCCCCATCGCCTTACAAATGCGTAAGGTTGCAGCCACAATTCCGGGAGGATTCGAGCCAAATTATGTCGATGTTCCCTGGCTATTCAGTATCGCGATCACGCAGCTGTTAAACGTCAGGAAAATCAAATGACGGAAACCAGAATTGGCTACTCAACTTCCCAGATTGCGCTTCATTGGATCATAGCTGCGCTGGTGTTATTCCAACTGTTCTTTGGCGAGAGCATGACAACCGTGGTCGATGCTGCCGAAGATGGAGCCGCCGTCTCGTCAGGCGATCAGGCATTGGGCTCTGCCCATTACTGGATAGGAATTTCGACCCTGGCACTCGTGCTGATCCGGTTGCTAATGCGTGTAGTTTCCGGTGCGCCTGAGCCTGCAGAAAGCGGACCTGGCTGGATGCGGATCGCCGCACGTGGTTCACACGGCCTTTTCTATCTGCTCTTGCTTTTAACGCCCATTGTGGGACTGCTCGCTTTCTACATTGGCGACCCATGGGGCGACATCCATTCCCTCAACAAGCCAGTGTTTGTCGTCCTGATTTCGGTCCATGCCGTGGCGGCACTGTTCCACCAGTACTGGCTTCGCGATGGCACACTGAAGCGGATGCTGTCGCCCGGTCGACAAGCGGGTCCGTCACGTTTGTAGCCGCCGCCGATACTAAGATCCGACGGCGCTGACGGTCAGATTATTCTCAGGTGAGAGAGCAGATCGCTCGCCCAGCCAGAGCGGTCTCGCACCAGCCTGAATCCCAGATTGTCGGGAGGCGTACCGACGGCACAGCCTCCGCTTTTTCCGTCACTGACGAAGTTCGACATGTAGGCTCTGTGAAGCCCTTCAAGGACGTGGACACCGCAATTGTCGACCGAACTCGCAACACCGCTTCCATCCGCAGCCAACGTGGTGCGGACATAGCAGGTCGAAGTCCACTCCCAGACGTTGCCAGAAAAGTCGGCAAGGCCCAGGGAATTGAAACCAAACGAGCCACGGCTCTTGGGCATCGGGTCCGGTTTGCGATTGAGGTCCACCTCGGCCTTGTAGCTGGTGAGCCATCGTCTGGCGGGGTTGGTGGCGTCGTTTTCGACACCCTCGAATTCGCCTGCGAACCGCTCAGCAGCGGCAAAGGCCCACTCTTCGTCGGATGGCAGTCGCCATTGGTCGCCGGTCACTTCCGAATACCACCGGGCGTAGGCATTCGCATCGAGATAGCTTACTCCGGTGACGGGAGCTTTGCTTGGGATCGCGCGCGTCTCCTGAGCTGGCTGACAGCCGCCAGCCGACACGCAGTCCGCATAGTCGGCCGCGCCGACCTGGTAGGCCATGATTTCGAGAGGTCTGTCGAGTTGCCGCTCGAGGCGGGGGTTGCCTTGCGGGCGTCCCTCTTTCAGGAACTCGCCCGGAGTCGGATAGATGATCGAACCGGAAAGCAAGACAACCGTCATAGCGATGGGGTGGGATTGTCGATCTCCAAAGACCGCCTCTAGCGAGAGCCCTACCGGAACAGCAGCGGCGGCCAGGGCGACCGGCAGGACCTTCAGGATGAAAAGAGACATGGCTTTTGTCCTTGCCCGGACAGCGGCGCCGTCCGGGCATTTTCGAGTGCCGTCAGTTGGTGGCTATGGGTTTGGGCGCCTCGACCTGCGTCATCAGGTCGGCATCCCACTCGCCTTCGACCATGAAGTGAGCGGTCGCTCCGAGTTCCACGGCCTCAATCAGATTGTGATTCACGTAGGCGTAGACACCTGGCTGCAGGAACGTATACAGCGCCGAGCCCGCCGAGCCGCCACGGATGAACCAGGTTTCCAGGTCCTTGGCCGGCGGGTTGGCGAATTTGCCCTGTTCCCAGACATAGTCGCCGTGACCGCCTATCAGATGCGGCCGGGTATCGCGGTTGGCCTGTGAATGGACGATCAACACGGTCTCGCCGACTTTCGCCTTCATGGCGTTGTCGCCGGTCAGGGAACCTACCTTGCCGTTGAACAAGACATGCGTCGGGATCAGCCCGCGCATGACCTTGACGATGTCATCGTAACCGTCGCCGGCAGATTCGTAGCTCTTGAAATTGCCCTTCTCGTCGCGCGGAATATAGAAGTCGTTCTCGCCGATGTAGAAGATCTTGTCGTATCTGGCCGGCTCGCCCTTGTCGTTCCTGAGCCCATCGCGCGGCAACACCATGATTGCGCCGCTCATGCCGGAGACGACATGCCAAGGGATCATCGCGCCACCAGGTGCGCAGTGGTAGACGAACGTTCCCGTCCGCGTCGCCTTGAAGCGCAAGGTCACCTGTTCGCCGGGATTGATCAGCGTGAGACCGCCACCACCCAGAGCGCCCGTCGCGGCGTGGAAGTCGATGTTGTGGGCGAGTGAGTTGGTGTCGGGATTGATGAGCGTCAGCTCGAGATAGTCGTCCTGATGAACGACCATCAGCGGGCCGGGGATCGAGCCGTTGTAGGTCATCGCATTGAGCGTCGTGCCGTCGGCGTCGATGACAAGAGGCTTTTCCTCGATCGTGATGGTGAACTCGACGATCTTGGGTCCACCCTTGGCGACCTGATCGTGCGGATGGACGAACGGCGGTGCCACGAGCTTGATCTTTTCGCGGGCGAGCCCTCGAATGTCCGCCTTTGTCACAGGTGCCGAAAATGCAGGTAGTGCTGCCACGGCGGCAGCGCCGATCGCTGCCCCGAACAGAGCTTCACGTCGCGTGATCATGTCAGTCTCCTATCTCTCAACCGTTGCGGATGAGCAGAACCTAGCTGACCTGACGCAGCGTTTCTTTGCGCTGGCGCAAATTGGTGGAGTTCATTTTGGAGACCTAAGATTCTCGGACACCGATCTGGCGCGTCATAGTCAAGGTGGAGACGGTCGTGGTCCGGTTATTTTGCCAGCACTTCGCTATCTGCCGATCTTGTCTTCCCGATCGATAAGGATCCGCTCGGCGGCGCCGTCGAGATCTTCGTACTGGCCACTCTTCAAAGCCCACAGGAACCCCCCCAGGCCAAGCGCGCCAAGAAAGAGGGCCACAGGTATGAGGTAGGCAAGGGTTGTCATGAGGATTGGGCCAATTTGGTGATATCGGAACGCCTGTCGCGCCGAACATTTTTCACCGGCGAACTTGGCCTGGAACTCTGCAGACGCAGCGCATTTCCGATCACGAGCAGCGATGAAGCGGACATGGCGATCGCTGCGATAAGAGGCGTGACGTGGCCCAGGATGGCGATCGGCACGGCGACGGCATTGTAGACGATCGCAATCGCGATGTTCTGGCGGATCAGGTGTCCCGCCTTGCGCGAGACATCCAGCGCGAGAGGCACAGCCAGAAGGCTTTCGCGCAGGAATACGAAGTCGGCCGCATTGCGGCCAATGTCGGCGGCGGTGGCCGGTGCGATCGAGACATGCGCCGCGCTCAGTGCAGGCGTGTCGTTGAGGCCGTCACCAACCATCAGAACCTTGTGTCCGTCTTTCGCCAGGGTCTCGATGCGCTCGACCTTGCCGGATGGCAACAGGCACGGAACGAAGTCCTCGATACCCAGCATCTCGGCGGCTTCACCGCAGGCACCCGCAGTATCGCCCGACAGCATCTGCACCGACACCCCGGCGTCGCTCAATCGCTTGATCGCCAAGCCGGCGTCGGCGCGCAGCGCATCCTCGAAATTGAAGGTCGCGACAATGAGCCCGTCTTTTGTCAGCACCGTTCCGCCATAGCCATGTTTGCCTTCACCACCGGTCCGGGCCTTCCATCCAGCCCATCCGCGTCGACCTAGCCGCCAAGTGCTTCCGGCGTCGGTGGCTTCGATGCCAAACCCTGGATGCTCGGTCACGGTATCGAATTTGTGCCGCGCGCCAGGAGCGGCAAAGCCGGCTATGGCCCTTGAAAACGGATGGCGGGAATGCGCGGCCATGTCTCCCGCGACTGCCAGCATGCCCGGATCCATCGAGCCCGCATTGACCAGCCGGGGCTGGCCGAGCGTGAGGGTCCCGGTCTTGTCGAACACTGCTGTATCAATCGTCGCCAGGCGCTCCATGGCCGAACCGTCCTTGACCATGATGCCGTTCTCGAACAGGCGCCGCGCGGCGACCACCTGCACGATCGGCACGGCGAGGCCGAGCGCGCACGGGCAGGTGATGATCAGAACGGCAATGGCGATGGTTGTCGCCCGGTGCCAGTCGCCCGTCGCCGCCATCCAGCCAAGGAAAGTCACGAAGGCGGTGAGATGAACCACCGGAGCATAGAGCGCTGAAACGCGATCGGCGATCCGGCGATAATGCGCGCGACCGCCCTCAGCGGCTTCCATGAGCCGAACCATTTCCGCCAGAAACGAATCTTTCGCGGCGGCTGTCGCCTCAATCGTCAGCGGGCCGGTCAGGTTGAGGACTCCAGCCTGTACGGCTTCGCCTGGCGCTACGCTTCGGGGCGTGCTCTCGCCCGAGACAAGCGAACAGTCCAGGTCCGACGTCCCTCGAGAGACCTTGCCGTCAACGGGTATCCTTTCACCGGCTGCGATCAACAGCAGCATGCCGGGTTCGATCTCGCCAACCGGCAGATAGTCGCGTGCGCCGTCGCCGCGCAGCACCATGGCGCCACGTACGGCCAACTGGGACAGGCCTTTCACGGCGGTCCGGGCACGTTCGCGCATCACGTGATCCAACGTGCGGCCGATCAACAGGAAGAACAGCAGCGACACCGACGCATCGAAATAGGCGTGGTCGCCATGGTTGATCGTCTCGTAGAGGCTCATGGCGTAGGCGAGGGACACCCCGACCGCGATCGGCACGTCCATGTTCATGCGGCCGTGACGCAGCGCGTTCCAGGCCGAGCGGAAGAAGATGCCGCCCGCGAAGGCAAGTGCCGGGATCGCGATCAGCGCCGAGAGCCAATGAAACAGGTCCCGCGTTGCGCCTTCGGCGCCAGACCAGACCGACACTGAAAGCAGCATGATGTTGCCCGCCGCAAAGCCGGCGACAGCAACGGCGCGGATCAGCTCCGAAAGCGTTTTGTCCTTGTTGTCGACCTCGGGGTCGAACAGATGCGCCTCGTAGCCTAGCCGTCCCAGCGCGGCGACGAACGGTGGCACCTGGTTTCCACGCCAGCGGACCGCGACCCGCTTCGTCGACAGGTTGACCCGAGTGCTCTCCACTTGATCGAGCATTCCCAATGCCGTCTCGATCGCCTCGATGCAGGCCGCGCAATGAACCGTGGGGACTGAAAGATCGGTCTGGCGGAGATCATCGCCGAGCGATCGGCTCGCCAGCCTTATCTCCTGGCTGGACGGCAGGACCGATCCGGTGTTGACCAGATCAAGCGCCATTTCGGCGCCCGGTGCACAACAACTCATTGCAGCGCTCCATTGGAAATCATGATCCTGCGGACGTCGCGATACGGCTTTTCCAGACCGGCGTCGGCGTCGACTTCCACAATCCAGACGCCGTCCTTCGGCATGTGCTGGGCTGCGAATTCCTGGTCCGAGGCGGGCGCGAGGA
>NZ_RZTG01000023.1:0-59294 GCF_003997175.1 Mesorhizobium sp. Primo-A | reverse complement strand
CTACTCCCCTACTCCCCTATTCCCCTACCTCGCATTTTCGGGGTTACATCAGTCAAAACTCTTCCCTATAAGGCCCTCCTAGCCTGATACCAGAATCGCGAGCACAACCGGCCGGGTCTTCCCGTCCCGGTTTTTTGTGCAAGCCGCCCGCCGAACGGACCTTTGACATGCCAAGACGCACTGACATCAAGTCGATCCTGATCATCGGGGCCGGCCCCATCGTCATCGGCCAGGCCTGCGAGTTCGACTATTCCGGCACGCAGGCCTGCAAGGCGCTGAAGGAGGAAGGCTTCCGCGTCATCCTGGTCAATTCCAACCCGGCCACCATCATGACCGACCCGGAACTGGCCGACGCCACCTATATCGAGCCGATCACGCCTGAAGTGGTGGCCAAGATCATCGCCAAGGAGCGGCCCGACGCGCTGCTGCCGACCATGGGCGGCCAGACCGCGCTCAACACCGCTCTGTCGCTGCGCCGCATGGGCGTGCTCGAGCGCTACAATGTCGAGATGATCGGCGCCGACGCTACCGCCATCGACAAGGCCGAGGACCGCGCGCTGTTTCGCGAGGCGATGAAGAAGATCGGCCTGGAAACGCCGAAGTCGATGCTGGCCAACGCCACCGACGTCAAGAACACCGACCGCAAGACGCATGAGGCCGAGCGCGCGGCGCTCAAGGCCGAGAAGCCGGCCGATCTCGACGCCGCGCTCGATGCGCTGGAAACCCGCTGGAACCTCGGCGAAGGCGACCGCAAGCAGCGCTATATCAGCCATGGCATGGCGATCGCCGCCCAGGCGCTCGACCATGTCGGCCTGCCGGCCATCATCCGCCCGTCCTTCACCATGGGCGGCACCGGCGGCGGCATCGCCTACAACCGCGCCGAATTCTACGAGATCGTCCAGTCCGGCCTCGACGCCTCGCCGACCACCGAAGTGCTGATCGAGGAGAGCGTGCTCGGCTGGAAGGAGTATGAGATGGAGGTCGTCCGCGACAGAGCGGACAATTGCATCATCGTCTGCTCGATCGAGAACATCGACCCGATGGGCGTGCATACGGGCGATTCGATCACCGTCGCCCCGGCGCTGACGCTGACCGACAAAGAATACCAGATGATGCGCAACGCCTCGATCGCCGTGCTGCGCGAGATCGGCGTCGAGACCGGCGGTTCCAACGTGCAGTTCGCCGTCAACCCGGCCGATGGCCGCCTGGTGGTGATCGAGATGAACCCGCGCGTCTCGCGCTCGTCGGCACTTGCCTCCAAGGCGACCGGCTTCCCGATCGCCAAGATCGCGGCAAAACTCGCCGTCGGCTACACGCTGGACGAGCTGGAGAACGACATCACCGGCGGCGCGACGCCAGCCTCGTTCGAACCGAGCATCGACTACGTCGTCACGAAGATCCCGCGCTTTGCCTTCGAGAAATTCCCCGGCGCCGAGCCGGTGCTGACCACCGCCATGAAGTCGGTCGGCGAAGTCATGGCCATCGGCCGCACCTTCCAGGAATCGCTGCAGAAGGCGCTGCGTGGACTTGAAACCGGCCTGACTGGTCTGGACGAGATCGAGATTCCCGGTCTCAGCCATGGGGGCCTCGGTTCCGCCAACCATGCCGACGACCGCAACGCCATCCGCGCAGCGCTCGGCACGCCGACGCCCGATCGGCTGCGCATGGTGGCGCAGGCGATCCGCATGGGCACCTCGTTGGAGGACGTGCACGCCATGTGCAAGATCGACCCGTGGTTCCTCGAACAGATCGCCGGCATCGTCGCCATGGAAGCCCGCATCCGCGAGCACGGCATTCCCGAGGATGCCGTCAACCTGCGCATGCTGAAGGCCATGGGTTTCTCCGATGCCCGCCTCGCGTCGCTGACGAAGACCGACGCCGAAGTGATTCAGAAAGCTCGCGAAAAGCTCGACGTTCATCCTGTTTATAAACGCATCGACACTTGTGCGGCCGAGTTCGCCTCGCCCACCGCCTACATGTACTCGACCTATGAAGTGCCGTTCGCCGGCGCGCTGGCCAACGAGGCGCAGGTCTCGTCGCGCAAGAAGGTCGTCATCCTCGGCGGCGGGCCGAACCGCATCGGCCAGGGCATCGAGTTCGACTATTGCTGCTGCCACGCCGCCTTCGCGCTGCGCGACGCCGGCTATGAAGCGATCATGATCAACTGTAACCCGGAGACGGTCTCGACCGACTACGACACCTCGGACCGGCTCTATTTCGAGCCGCTGACGGCCGAAGACGTGCTGGAGATCCTGCGCGCCGAGCAGGCCTCGGGCGAGCTGGTCGGCGTCATCGTCCAGTTCGGCGGCCAGACGCCGCTGAAGCTGGCGGATGCGCTGGAGAAGGCCGGCATCCCCATCCTCGGCACCTCGCCCGACATGATCGATCTCGCCGAAGACCGCGACCGCTTCCAGAAGCTGCTGCACAAGCTCAACCTGAGCCAGCCGAAGAACGGCATCGCCTATTCGGTCGAGCAGGCCCGCCTGGTCGCCGGCGAGCTCGGCTTCCCGCTGGTGGTGCGCCCGTCCTATGTGCTCGGCGGCCGCGCCATGCAGATCATCCATGACGAGGGCATGCTGCAGACCTACCTGCTCGACACCGTGCCCGGCCTGGTGCCGGAGGACATCAAGCAGAAATACCCCAACGACAAGACCGGCCAGATCAACACGCTGCTGGGCAAAAACCCGCTGCTGTTCGACACCTATCTCTCCGGCGCCATCGAGGTCGATGTCGACTGCCTCTGCGACGGCAAGGCGACCTTCGTCTCCGGCATTCTGGAACACATCGAGGAGGCCGGCATCCATTCGGGCGACAGTGCCTGCTCGCTGCCGGTGCACTCGCTGCCTTCCGAACTGGTCGACGAACTGGAGCGCCAGACGGCAGCCCTTGCCCGCGCGCTCAATGTCGGCGGGCTGATGAACGTGCAGTATGCGATCAAGGACGGCACGGTCTATGTGCTGGAGGTCAACCCGCGCGCATCGCGCACCGTGCCCTTCGTCGCCAAGACCATCGGCCGGCCAATTGCCAAGATTGCCGCCCGCATCATGGCCGGCGAGAAGTTGGAAGACGCCTTCGCCCATTACGGCGCCATGCCCGACCCCAGGAACCCCGGCCACATCGCGGTCAAGGAAGCCGTGTTCCCCTTCGCCCGCTTCCCCGGCGTCGACATATTGCTCGGCCCGGAAATGCGCTCGACCGGCGAGGTCATGGGCCTCGACCGCGATTTCGCGCTGGCCTTCGCCAAGAGCCAGCTCGGCGCCGGCGTCGACCTGCCGCGCTCCGGCACGCTGTTCGTCTCGGTGCGCGACGAGGACAAGAAAGGCATCCTGCCGGCGGTGAAGCGCCTGGCCGGCCTCGGCTTCAAGGTGCTGGCCACCTCAGGCACCGCCCGCTTCCTCGCCGAAAACGGCGTCGACGCCCAGAAGATCAACAAAGTGCTGGAAGGCCGCCCCCACATCGAAGACGCCATCCGCAACCGCCAGGTGCAGATCGTCTTCAACACCACGGACGGCCAGAAGGCAGTGTCGGACTCGAAGTCGCTGCGGCGGGCGACGCTGATGCAGAAGGTGCCGTATTATACGACGCTATCGGGCGCGGCTGCGGTGGCGGAAGCGATTGCGGCACTGAAGGCGGGGAGCCTCGAGGTCAGGCCGCTGCAGGAGTATTTTGCGTAAGGATTGGTGAACTGCTGTCGGCAGTTCTCGCTTTCAAATTGCTCGCCGCAGCCAAATGATATCCGGATTATACCAGCATCTAAAATAGTGCACTCCGACGGTTAGTAAAGGGTCGGATACAGTAGACAGCCCCCGAGACGTCACGTACGCTAACAGCCAAAAGGCGGGGGGACCAAAAAATGAATCCAGTAATTCGCGCTCAAGTCAAGGATTACGCAAAATCCACGAGCATCGAGTCGGCAAGTCTTAGTGATCAATTCGAAATTTACTCGATATTTGCGACTCTAATCGGTCTGTTGGCCGAGTCCGCAGATGCCAACGATGTCCATTTGACAGGCACGGAGTTCGGTCTCGACGGAGTCGCAATATTAATACAAGGGGAAGTAGTAAAAACACGGATCGAAGCAGAAGATAAGCTCGCCGCGATCAAAAATCCATCGATTGAGTTTGTTTTCTTTCAGTCGAAAACTAGCCCAAGTTACGACTACGGTGACATTTCCAAATTTTTCGATGCTATAACCAGCTTTTTTGATGGCGATTTGCGAGATGAAAGCCCCCAATTGTCGGACTTAACCGAGGCGATGCTCGCGGTATATGAAGGTGTAGTTGGAAAGAAAAATCCTTCGCTAAAAGCGTTCTACATCGCAACCGGAAATTACGAGGAACCTCGGCGCATTGAGTCTTTGAAGAATACATTCACTCGTCAAATGTCTGAAAAAAACATGTTTGACAGAGACAACCTTGACGTAAGTATCGTTGGAGCTCTTCAGCTACAACAATGGTACCGAGCCGCCACAACATCTGTCGAAGCAGAAATTGAATTTACAAAAGCAGTCGTTATGCCAAAAAATAAGAATGTGGACGAGGCATACGTTGGATATCTCGAGGCCAAACAACTAGTTAAGCTATTTACTTTGTTTGACGATAAATTTAACGCAATCGGCATCAATAAATCGGTTTTCGTTGACAATATTAGAGACTACGATCAAAGATCTAAGATTAACCAAGAAATAAAGGTCTCAGTACTTGAGAGCGGTGGTGATGATTTTGCTTTTAGGAATAACGGCGTTACAGTTGTGTCGAAAAGTATAGACCGCACTGGAGATCGATTCCATCTTGAGGACTATCAAATAGTAAATGGGTGTCAAACGAGCAATATTATATACGAATTGATCTTTGGGGAAAGCAAAGGGGCAGCTGAAGATCTAAATCTAATTGACCATATTGCAGTGCCATTCCGCCTGATTGGGTCGAAGAACGATGACTTCGTCGCATCGATCATTATTGGAACGAATAGGCAGAACCCGGTGAAGGAAGAACAATTCTGGGCGCTGAGGCCATTTTTAAAGAGCCTCGAAGAATACGCCAGATCGGTTGAGCCGGAAGAGATCATATATCTTGAACGGCGCGAAAACCAATATCGTGGCCAGCAGGTCGAGCGCGTTAGGATAATTCAGCCATCTTCGATGATGAAGGCCCTGGCTGCCGCGATTTTCTTCCAGCCCAATCGTGCAGCTCGCGACTATCGGGGAATCATGTCGGAGTATGATAGCAAGATATTTAAGGATGATCATGATGTTAGGATCTATCATGCCTGCTGTTATCTCTACTACCGAATTGAGTTCCTCTGGAGAAACCAGCGTATAGATAATAAATATAAGACGTTCCGATTTTATATCATATGTGCCGTCGGTTTAATTGTGACCCGAGGCAGAGACGTCTTTTCCATGAAAAAATCGGAAATAGAAAAAGTAGCGCAGAATATTATTGCATTGAGCAAGAATGAAGAGGCGCTCAAGGCGGTGGTTTATAGAAGCTCAGCGATATTAGACGACAAACTTAAGCAGTTTGGGACGCAGTCCCAGGAGAGGGTTCGGGACGCCATCCGATCAGAGTCGGTTTCTAACGAATTTAGAGAGATGATCCTGACCCAAGACATTCCTGAGGTGAAAAACTACGTTTCATAAGAGGCTGGCGAGTCGTCATGCTCGTTCCTATACTCTCATCACGCCACCGCCACACACTCGATCTCGATATCGAACTCCATCGGCCACGACGCCACCGGCACAAAACTCCGCGCCGGCGGATTGACGCTGAAATACCTGGCATAAACACGGTTGATGGCGTTGTAGAAGCCGGAATTGACGGCGTAGATACGCACCATCACCACATTGTCGAGCGAAGTGCCGGCCGCTTCCAGGCAATGTTTCAGCGCCTTCAGCGACGCCTCGGTCTGCACCTCGATGTCGCCGCGCACCATCTCGCCGGTCACCATATCCACCGGCGGCGTCGCCGAGATGAACACGAAGCCGTTGGCCTTGACCGCTGTCGAGCAGGGAAGGCCGAGCGCCCGCACCTTGGCGGACATGACCGGCACTTCGATGATTTCTTTTTTCATGGCAGTTCTCCCTGAGTTGCAGGGAGCTTATCCCGGCACGGGCGGAACGCCAGCGCCGTTCTTCCCTTCTCCCCTTGTGGGAGAAGGTGGATCGGCGCGATAGCGCCGAGACGGATGAGGGGTGTTCCAGCGGAGTGAGACGTCGGCGTTCCCTGGAACACCCCTCATCCGTCGCCTTCGGCGACACCTTCTCCCACAGGGGGAGAAGGAAGATGCGGCGCTAGAGAAATCCGATGAACCGTCCGGCGAAAAGCACGGACGTCCACAGCAGTATCGAGAGCACAGCCAGGATGGTGCTGCCGGCCAGATCGTCACCACCTCTGGCGAAGCGCAGGAAGGTGAAAAAATTGACGCCGGCGAGAAGGATGAGTGCCATCTTGGCGAGGAAAACCGGCATCGCCGCATAGGTGCTCGCCTTGACCGAAAACAGCAGCGAGCCTGTGACGAGCGCACCCGCGAATGCACTTAATGCAATGCGGCGCAGCAGCGCGACGAATGCGGCTTGCGGCAGCGAACGGAAAGCGCCGCAGATCCTGAGGTCCATGAGAACGACGCTGGTCAACAGCGCGCCGATCGACATGATGTGGAGCGCATTGACTATGGGATAGGCGACGAAGGAAGCCTTCAGCCACCGCGCCAACGCAAGATGCTCAATGCCGGCGAGGAACTCGGCCATTTACGCCGGCGGCACGCGGTCGGGATAGACATCATATGTCTTGCCGTTGACGATGACGCGCACCGCTTTCATGCGCTTTTCGGTCGCCTCGAGCGAGCGGTTGCCGATCGCGGTCACCTCGTCGCCGACCTTGGCCACCTCCTCCGTGAAGCCGGCGGCGATCGTGCGTGATGGCGGCGCCATCTCCACCCGCCAGGCCTCACCCTCCGCGTCGACATCCAGCGTGGCGTGCGGATTGCCGATATAGATGGCCGTGATCTTGCCCTTGAGTTCGAAAAACCCATCCTGTGTCCACGACCAGCCGTGATGGGCATAGGCCGCGGTGCCGGCGGCAAGCATCACGGCCGCCGTCAGCGCGACGCTGCGAATTGCCTTGAACTGCATCGCTCGTCTCCTCGGTTCATCCCGCAGGCACTTGAGAGTAGGACACGGCGCGGCAACGTCAAATCATATCGAGCGAAAGACTGGACCGCCAAGCGCCCGCCCAATCGCCGGCATGACGCCTTGTTAATGACACCCATGCGCGCCACTCTCTCTTTCCTGGCCGTTCTTCCCCTGGGCTGAAGATCGGACTCCCATCGGAAACGAGGCGAACCATGAGCAGCATGAGAGACCGTCAGGAAGGCTTCGAAAAGAAGTTTGCGATGGACGAGGAAACGAAGTTCAGGGCCATGGCGCGCCGCAACAAGCTGCTCGGCCTGTGGGCCGCCGAAAAGCTCGGCAAATCCGGTGCTGACGCCGACGCCTATGCCAAGGAGGTCGTGCACGCGGATTTCGAAGAGGCAGGCGACAACGATGTGTTCCGCAAGGTCCGCGCCGACTTCGACGCGGCGGGCATCGCCCAGTCGGATGGCCAGATACGCACCGCCATGGAAGAGCTGCTGGTGACCGCGGTCGAGCAGATCAGGTCGACCTGAGCGCCGCTCAGCCTTGATCGGTATAGGGCGTGCCGTGCTTAAGGCACAGGGCCATATTGTGGTGTTGGTTGGCCAAGCGGGCTGGCTTCCATCGTAGCGCTCTACGGCGCCCCCCTCTGTCCTGCCGGGCAGGACAGAGGGGGGCGCCATAGTGAACCGCCCTCACCCCTGATGCGCGGCGGCCAGTTCCTTCACGTGTTTTTCGTGCATCTGCAGCGTCGGCAGGGTTTTCTTGGCGAATTCCTTCATTGCCGGGTCGTCGCCGGATTTCGCATAGCCGCTGAACAGCGCGACGGCTTCCTTATGAGCGTTGGTCTGCATCTCGATGTATTTGGCCTGGAATTGATCGCCGCTGGCGCTCTTCAGCTCATCGAGCATCTTCTGCTCCTTGGGCTGCAGGGCCGGACCGGACGGTGCGGTGGCCGAGGTTGTCTGGCCCTGGGCAAGCGCCGCCTTGAATTCCTCGCCGGCCTTGGTGTGATCGGCGATCATCTGTTTGGCGAACGCCTTGACGTCGGCGTCGGTCGCCTGTTGCTCGGCGAGCTTGCTGGACTGGATCTCGAACTCATTGGCGCTCGGCACCGTCTTGATGAAGGTCGAAGTGTCGACCTTCGTCGTGGCGGCGAGCGGCGTGGTCGTGGCGGTCGTGTTCGACTGGGCAAAGGCCGGCGCGCCGGCAAGCAATGCTGCTGCGGTCAGAATGGTAAGCGTCTTCATGGCATGTCTCCGGTTGGAATTGTCCCTCGGACAATCCAACGTCGCTTGGGCACTCCGGTTGCAGATCATGAGGAAGAAGCCTGCGCGTATCGCCTCGATTACCCGAACCGCGGCGGCTGGCCACAACTGCCTTCAGTGGCAGCAAGCTTCGCCATATTGCAGCTGCTCGTTCCAGTTCGGGCGACCTTCCGGCGTGAAATCCATCAGATTCCACAGCGTTTCGCAGGTGCCGAGGCCACGCGGATCCTGACCGGGCTCCGTCGGTGCGAAATCCAGTTCCGAACTCCAGAAATGGCGTATGCCGTCGGGGTCGCGGTGAAACACCGACAGCAGCGGGATCTGTGAGCCGTCGGCCGCCTCCGCATTGTAGTCGCGCTTGAAGCTGTTGGCCGCCGAAGACACCAGCCGCATGTTGCGCCAGCCCCGATCTCGACCGAGCGTGACCAGGTTTTCGAGCGCGGTCTTGCCCACCACCGCGAAATTGAAGCCGGCCGCCTGGAGATGCCCGACCGCGCCGTCGAACTGATCGAGCAATGCCGTGCAGGACGGACATGGCTGGTCCGGTCGGGCGAGCTTCGCCGTGCCGCCGCTGGTCGCCACATCGCGCTTCTCCTGCGGGTGGCGCGGGAACATCATGTTGTAGAGGATCAGGCTGTCCTTGCCGGGCGCGAACAGCTCCGACAGCCTTGTCTTCGCGGGCTTGCCGTGGGCATCCAGTGCGTCGAATTCATAGTCCTGGCGGATCAGCCCGCCCGGCGGCAGCGCGCGCCGGGCCTCGGCGACCTCTTCCATGGCGCGGCGCAGCTCGATTTCCTTCTTCAGCAATTTTTCGCGCGCGGTGCGGTATTTCGCGGATTCGTTGGGAAAGGTGATCATGATCGGCTCCTTCAAGTCGCAGCGCCGGCGTCCCGGCGCGGTTGCTCTGCGACCCAAGGACGTTTGGCGGTGATCGGCTCCGACATTTATTGCGCATGGTGATATGTCGTAATACCTGTCCGGGCAGCGTGATCCGGGGGACGAGATGCACGACGACGAGATCGATCTGCGCTGCCCGCAAGTAGTGACCGACAATGCCGCCAAGGGCCTCAGACTGCGCGGAGAATTCGGCCGCGGCGGCACCGAGATCGGCGTCGCCCGCGCCACCGAACTGAAGAACCGGGAAAAGCTCGCGCCCTCCACCATTCGCCGCATGGTCAGCTATTTCGCCCGCCACGAGGTCGACAAGCGCGGCAGGAACTACGGCAATGAGCAGAACCCTTCGGCCGGCTACATCGCCCGGCTGCTGTGGGGCGGCGATGAAGGCCGCACCTGGGCGCTTGATCTCAAGCAGAAGATCGGCAACGCGCCGGACATCTGACAACGGTCCGCACTACGCTGACCGCTCCTCACCCCTTCACCCCGCCGGCGGTGAGGCCGGAGACGATCTTGCGCTGGAAGATCAGCACCAGCACCACCAGCGGCACCGTGACGATCACCGAGGCGGCCATGATGTTGCCCCAGGGGATCTCGAACTGCGAGTTGCCGGAGAGCAGCGCGATCGCCACCGGCACGGTCCGCTGTGCGTTGTTGGAGGTGAAGGTCAGGGCAAACAGGAACTCGTTCCACGCACCGATGAAGGCCAGCAGGCCGGTGGTCGCCAGCGCCGGCCACATCAGCGGCAGGAAGACCCGGGTGACGATGATCCACGGCGTCGCGCCGTCTAGGATCGCCGCCTCCTCGACCTCGACCGGCAGGTCGCGGACGAAGGTGGTGAGCACCCAGACGGTGAACGGCAAGGTGAAGATCATGTAGGAGAAGATCAGCGCGAACAGGGAATTGTAGAGGCCGAAGATGCGGACCAGTTCGAACAGCCCGGCCAGCAGCGCCACCTGCGGGAACATCGACACCGACAGGATGATGAACAAAAGCGCCGAGCGGCCGCGGAATCGAATGCGCGCCAGCGCGTAGGCTGATGTGATGCCGAGCAACAGCGACAGCGCGACGACTGCGCCGGAGACGAAGAGCGAGTTCGCGAGGTTGCGCACGAAGGCGCCCTCGATCAGCACGTTTCTGTAATTGGCGAAACTGATCGTCGTTGGCCACAGATCAGCCCGGAACAGATCGGTCCCGGATTTCAGGCTGGTGACGATGGCGTAATAGAACGGGAACACCGCGACGAAGACGATTGCCCCGACCAGCAGGTAAAAGGCCGTGCGCTTCACGATCCACATCTCAGCGGTCCCCGTCCAGGCTGATCCGGCCGATCCGGATGGTGACGATGGTAAGCAGAGCGAGAATGAGGAAGAGCAGGGTCGAGGCGGCGGAGCCATAGGCGAACTTGTCGAACTCGAACAGGTTCTCGCGGGCGAACACCGACATCGACTTGGTGTGCACATTGTTGGGCGTCAGCACATAGATCAGGTCGAAGATACGCAGCGCATCGAGCGCGCGGAAGATCACCGCCACCAACAGCGCGGGACGGATCAGCGGCAAGGTCACCCGCCAGAAGATCTGCCAGGGGTTGGCGCCGTCGAGCCTGGCGACCTCGATGATCTCCCTCGGCAGCATCTGCAGCGCGGCCAAGATGAGCAGCGTCATGAATGGCGTCGCCTTCCAGATATCGACGATGAGGACCGCCGCCATCGCGGTGTCGGCGTTGGCCGTCCAGGCGATCTTGGTGCTGATCAGGCCGAGATTGAGCAGCACCACATTGATGATGCCGAACTGGTCGTTGAGCATCCATTGCCACATCTTCGCCGAGACGATCGTCGGGATCGCCCAGGGGATCAGGATCGCCGCCCTGACGATGCCGCGGCCTCTGAATTCGGCGTTGAGAACCAGGGCAACGATGGTGCCGAGGATGGTCTCGCAGGTCACCGAAATCACGGTGAAGCGCACCGTGTTCCAGACGGCACGCCACCAGACAGGGTCGACCAGCAACCCGTCATAGAGGGTCCGGCCGCTTGGCATGTGAAGTACCGAAAAGTAATTGGCGAAGCCGACCCATTGGCGCGCGTCGAGATCGGCCAGCGAGGCGTCGGTGAAGCTGAAATAGACCGTGCGGGCAAGCGGCCAGCCGGCCGCCGCGGCGAGCACCAGAAGCATTGGCGCCAGGAAAAGCCACGCCGAGCGAACGCGCTGTGCCCTCAACGGCGCGTGCGCGGCCTTGGCTGTTTCCGGTTTCATCCCTGTCATCTCGCTCCGCTCGCTGCGGTCCCGCCGGCCGGCTGTCCCAGTATCGTCACCAGCCTCGGCCCTTCAGCTTGGTCAGCGTCGCTTCGAGGTCGGCCAGATTGTCGGCGGCAGTGCCGTCGCCCGAGAGCGTGTTGTGAACAGCGTTCCAGAACTGGCTCGACGCCTCGTTGTATTTGATCCTGGTGGCGGCCGAGGGGCGCGGCACCGCATTGAGAAAGATCTGCTTCCAGCGCGGAATAATCGGGTGTTCCATGGCAATGTCGGCATCGTCATACAGCGCCTGGATGGTCGGCAGATTGGACGTCTTCAGCGCGCGGTATTTCTGCATCGCGGGCGAGGCAATGAACTTGACCAGCTCGATCGCGGCATCCGGATGCTTCGAATATTTGGAGACCGCGAGGTTCCAGCCACCCAGCGTCGCGACCGGTCGGGCGCCTTCGCCGGTGCCGGCCGGCAGCGGCGCCACGTCGAACTTGCCCTTGATCGGCGAGCCCTCGCCGTTGCCGAGCGCATAGGCATAGGGCCAGTTGCGCATGAACACCGCGTTGCCGGTCTGCCAGACGCCGCGCGATTCCTCTTCCTGGTAGGCGAGCACGCCGGGCGGCGCGATGGTCCCGACCCAGCCCTTGACCATATCGAGCACCGCCGCCGCTTTTGGATTGCTGATGGAGATGGAGCCGTCCGGCTCGATGATCTGGCCGCCGCCATTCGACATCACCCATTCGAGCGCGTCGCAGGTCAGCCCCTCATAGGCGTTGCCCTGAAAGACGAAGCCCCAGATATCCCGATTGCCGGCTGCACGTTCCTTATCCATGACCAGCCTGGCGGTGTCCGCCAGTTCCTTCCAGGTGGCCGGCACCTTGGCGCCATATTTGTCGAGGAGATCCTTGCGGTAGTAGAGCGCCGGCGCATCGGTGAAGATCGGCAAGGCGACGAGCTTGCCATTGACGGTCTGCGACCGGATGATCGACGGGAAATGCTCGGCCACGATGTCCCTGGTCGCTGCGGTCAAATCGACGAGCTGGCTGGCGAGCTGCGGCGCCCAGATCACGTCCGTCTGGTAGACGTCGATGTCGCTGTTTCCGGCGGCAAGCCACAGCCGGTACTGGCCGAACTGGTCGGTCCCGGACGTCGGCATGACGACGATGTTGACCTTGTTGCCGCTGTCTTTCTCGTAACGGTCGAGGATCTCGCGCAGCACCTTGATGCCGTCGCCGGTATCGCCCGACACCATCGACAGCTCGACGGCCCGCGCCGGCGTACCAATCAGCATGGCGGCGACGCCGAGCGCCAGGAATGCGTGAGAAAACTTCATGGTGATGGATGTCCCTCCGCAGCCGGCGACAGGAAACACTCCACGCGCCGGCAGCTTGTCGGACCCCGCCTTCCATTGAATGCGAAGCGGCGCTTTGGGTTCCCAAATCGCGCCGTTCCTGCGTGAGGCGACACCCATCAGGGGGTGTTGAGATTCAGGTCAGGCCGAGTCGAAAATGGTGGTTTCCGAGAACCGGAGCGGAGCGTACTTTTGGGTACGTGAGCACCGGAAGCGCAGGAAGCCATCATTTGCAGGCCGGCATCACCTGAATATCAGCACACCCTAGCCTTCCCAGGCGACAGGCATCATCCCCAGCCGCTCATAGAGCCGGACGGCGGCGGGATTCTCGACCGTGTTGGTCTTGAGGTCGACATGGTCGGCGCCGCGTTCGCGAAAAACGGCGAAGGCGTGCCACATCAGCGCTTCGGCAACACCCTTGCCGCGCGCCTCGGGATGAACGGCAAGATCCTTGACGAAGGCGCGGGTCCAGCACAGCGCCGCCGCCGCCAGCCGGCCCTTGGCGTCGATGACGAGGAAGCACAGCGCCGGGTCGAATTCGGGATCGTCCGCGATACGCGGCCACCACTCGTCGAACGGACCATCGGCGCCGTCATCGAACACTTCCGTCAAAAGCGCATGCAGGGCGGGCGCGTCACCAGGCTCGAAACTGCGCATGACAAAGCCGTCGGGCCAGTGCGGCGGAACCAGCGTCTCATCGAGGATCTTGCGCAGCCGGATGTCGTTCAGGGCCGGCGGGCGCGGTTCAGGCATCGCGCTCAGGCGTCGGGTTGCAGGCGACGGCGCTGGCGGTCGCGGCCAAGGCCGGTCGCCTCGAGCAGGCCCTTGCGCTTGGCGTCGTAATAATAGCCGGTCTGATAGAGCCAGTCGGCCTTCTTGGCGTTGCCGCCGGCCACCAGCCAGGCGCCGCGCAGATATTTGACCGCGTATTTTAGATTGGTTTCGGCGTCGAACAGGCCCTTGGCCGGTCCGTCATAGCCCATGCCGCGTGCCGTCGCGTGCTTGATCTGCATCAGTCCCCAATGGCCGTTGTTGTAGGCTTTCGGGTTGAAGGTGCTCTCGCGGTTGACGACATGGCGCACCAGGTCCACCGGCACCTGGTAGATCGCCGCATATTTCTCGATCAGCCGCTCGACATCGCCACGCACGCCCGTCGCGTGTTCTTCTTGCACGGGCCCTGCCGGAAACTGGACCAGGGCCGCCGGGTTCTGCGGCACGACATAGGCGACCTGCTGGACGCCGGGCATGCGGTCGCCCTTGGCGGTTGCCGGCACGATCAGCCCCGCGGTCGTATAAGTCTCGGCCGCCTTGACCGGTTCGTTCGCATTTGCCGGCGGCGGCGCCTGCCAGGCATTGGCGGTCATCACCGCGGGCACGGCTGGTGCCGCCGGTGTCGATCCGGCAAAAGCGGCGGTCGCCGCAGCCGGCTGTGCGGCGGAATCGGGCGGCAGCTCGGCCGTCTGAACGGGGGCGATCCCCGATGATTCCGGCAGCACCGAAACCGTCTCCGGCAGAGGCACGGTGAAGCCGGCATCAGCGCCGGCGGCGGTCGCTGTTTCGGTGAGAGCAGGCGCGGACTTCATCTGCGAGGTCGACGTGCAGCCGCTGATGCCGGCGGCGGCCAGGATCACGCCGATCGCGATAAGGTTGAGTTTTGCTGGCAAGCCGCGCTCGGGTCCGGTTTGTCGGGTTGTTAAGAAATCCCTTACACCAGCGATTCAGGCCGGGCAATCGGGGCGATCAGGTGGTTTTCGGGTGGCGAGACGCGGGCGGCGATGCCATATTGTTCCGGATATGTACTGGGACGAATCCCGGATTTCGCCACTTTGCGGGAAGGAACGCATCATGGTCACGACAGCTTCGATCACGGCCGGCCACGCAGTGTTAGAAACAGTGATCGGTTTCATGGGCATTGCCTGGAGCGAAAAGGGCCTGATCCGGCTCTGCCTGCCCGAACGCAGCCGCGAAGCGGTGGAACGGCGCCTGCTGCGTCACGGTGGCGTTTCCGCTTCCACGGCGCAGCCGCCATGGGTGGTCGAGCTGATCGCAGCGATCAAGGCCTATGCGGCGGGCGAGGATGTCGATTTCTCCGCCGTACCGGTCGATCTCGACGGCGTCGACGATTTCCGCCTCGCCATTTACGACGCGGCGCGAAAACTCTCCTTCGGCGAAACCACCACCTATGGTGAGCTGGCCAAGACCGCCGGCCATGCCGGGCTCGCCCGCGAAACCGGGGCCGCCCTTGGAGCCAATCCGGTGCCGCTGGTCATCCCTTGCCATCGCATCCTTGCCGCCGGCGGCAAGATCGGCGGCTTCTCGGCGCCGGGCGGCTCGGTCACCAAGGAGAAGATGCTGGCCATGGAAGGCGTGCGCGTCGGCCCGCCGCCGCCGGCGCAGGTATCGTTCGGGTTTTGAGCGGCGGCCGGCGCTGGCAGAAGGCCTGGATCAGTACATCGGTCGCTTATTGACCGGGTTGGCGGGCACCGGCTGCATCACGTCCCAATGCTCGGCGATCTTGCCGTTTTCAACGCGAAAAATGTCCACGATGACGGTCTCCGGCATGTTACCTGCCCTCGGTTGAACGACCTGGGTCATGACGAGGTCGCCTTCGGCGATCACCCGCTTGAAGTCGACTTTTTGTTTTGGCCAATTGGCGACACCCATGCTTTCGAGAAGCTTTTTGACCGAGTCTCGGCCATCCGTCATCGTCGGGTTATGCTGAATGTAAGCCTCGGCCCAATAGCGGTCCAGCGCGGTAAGGTCATGGTCGCCGAACAGCGCCTGATAGGCTTTCAGGACAAGCGTCCTGTTTTTTTGAGTCAATTCATGCTGTTGCAGCACCTGCTTGACCGGCTTGGTGTTTTCCGCATGCGCCGCGGCGGTGAGCGCCGCGACCGCGAAAGCGGCCGCCGCGAAGGATTTAAGTTGCAGCACGGATGTCTCCCTCGGTTGCTTCGGTGTCAGGTCAATGCGCGCGCAACGAGCACCGTATCGACATACTGCCGCATGCGGATGATCTTGCCGTCCCGCAGTTCGTAGAGATGAGCGAAGGGGGCCGTCATGGATTTTCCCGTCGCCTTATATGTACCGGAATACACGCCGAAGGCCGCCACCCGGTCGCTATCGGCAATGAAGCTGTGCACGTCGGCGTGGTATCCGATCCACTCCGAGCCGAGCCGCTTGAAGACCCCCTGCATCAGGGCCTCGATGCCGACATAGGTGCCGGCATAGGGGAATCCTTCCGCCTCGGTCCATTCGATGTCGGCGGAAAGAACGGCCAGCAGATTGCGGCCGTTCTCCTCGGAAGTTCCCTCGTAGGTTCTACGGATCAAATCGAGGTTCGTCGCCATGTCAGCCCCACTTCATCTCGCCCTTGGCGACCTTGGATCCGACATCGAGGGCGACGCCCATACCGAGGCCGGGGAAGCGGGTCTCCATGGCGGCCTTCAACGCGGCGCTGTCTGCCGCCTTGTCCAGTTCTTCCTCGAAGGTGAGGAGATAGGACTTGGTGAACTCCACCGCCGAAGGACCGATCGCGGCATCGGGGGCCATGTGGCCGGGCACCACGACAGCGGGCTTGCGGGCGGCAATCGCGTCCAGCGTCTTGATCCAGGCGGCGCGGCTTTCCCTGGTCTGCGTGTCGGCGGTCCAGACGTGAACGCCCGAGAAGATCATCACCCCGCCGAAAACGGCATTGAGCGACGGCACGAACAGATAGCGGCGGTTGGCCAATCCTTCTTCCGCATTGACGATCTCTACAGTCTCGCCATCGACCGTCAGCGTTGCGCCGTCGAATGCCTCGGGGAGGACGATGTCGGAAAGCGCCTGCGGGCCATTTTCCTTCAGTTGCGGACCCCAGACGGCGAGCTTCTTCTCCACATTGCCCTTGATGGCTTCCAGCGTGGCGGAGGCAGCGATGACTTTTGCCTCCGGGAAGGCGTCCCGCACCGGCTTCAGGCCGAAGTAGTAATCGGGATCAGACTGAGTGACATAGATGGTGGTCAGCTTCTTGCCGGTGGCCTTGATGGCATCGGCGAGCGCCTTGCCGTCCGGATAGGTGAAGCCGCCGTCGATCAACAGGGCTTCGCTCGGCCCCGACAGCAGCACCGGCGCACGGAAGAAACCGTTTGGACCCGCCGGGAAGTGTTTCCAGCCAAGCTTGGCGCCGGCGGCCTGGCCGCTGTCGATGGGCGCGAAAACGGCGGTTGCGCCGAGGACCAATGAGGTCTTCATGATCTGTCTCCTCGTGAACATGGAATATCTCCGTTGAATGAAAGGGGATCGGGTGCGGCTACGGGCCCGCAGGGCGGACGGTAGACGGCACGGTAAGCCCTCTGGATTAATCAATAAATTGGCCGTAATAATACAAACTGTATGTTGAAAGCTTACAATGAGCCTTCGTGGTGGAATCGATAAACCTCAATCGCCTCGCCTATTTTGCCACCGTGGTCGACGCAGGTTCCTTTACCCGCGCGGCCGAGCGGCTTGGCATCACGAAAACAGTCGTCAGCCAACAAGTCGCTCGCCTCGAGGCTGAGCTGCGGACCACGCTTCTCGTGCGCACGACGCGAAGGGTCGAGCCGACGGAAGCAGGCCGTCTTCTGCATGCACGCTGCGTTCTGATCCTGCGGGATGTCGAAGAAGCGGTCGCCGAGGTTGGCGAGGCCAACGCCGAGGTGGCCGGTGTGCTGCGTGTTTCCGCGTCCAATGACTATGGCGCGATCGTGCTGGCCCCGATCGCCGCCCGCTTTCGCCAGAGATTTCCGGCCTGCGGCGTCGAACTGGTCATTTCCGATGCCATAATTGACTTGATCGGCAACAAGATCGACCTGTCCATCCGGGTTGGCTGGCTGGATGACTCCAGCCAGCAGGCGCGACGCATCGGCACCTTCCGGCAAATCCTGGTCGCGTCGCGGGATTTCGCGGCCGGGATCAGGGTGGACAAGCCGGAAGATCTTTCTTCCTTGCCGCTCGTTGCCAATGCCGTGCTTCGCAAGCCGTTCACCTGGAACTTCACCCGAGGCGATTCCGAGCCGCGCACCATCACCCTGCGCGAGGCGTTCTCCATCAACTCGACGCCCGCCGTACTGGAAGCGACGCTCGCCGGCGGCGGACTGGCAGTTCTGCCGGACTATCTGGTCGTCGACTATCTATCGCAGGGGCGCCTCGTCCACGTGCTCCCCGACTGGGCGCTGCCCTCCGGCGGCATTCACGTGGTCTATCCGGCGGCGCGCTTTCGCCCGCAAAAGGTGACGCAATTCGTATCCATGCTCACGGAGCATATCCGGGATTGAGAGCAATGGCTGCCGGTCGACAAGCGCTAGTTGTTATGGAAGAACCGCCGGCGGAAATGCCGGTCGTTGTCCGACCGCTTGCAGTTGTAGACCGGGCAGGACTTTGTGTCGGCGCTCGGCACGTAGGCTCGTGTCCTCACCTCGCCCATGCTGCAGAATCGCTGGCTCTGCACATAGCGGTCGTAGAGCGACAGTCCCGGCACCCGCTTCGACTGGTAGCGCAGGATGACCGCCCCCTGCCGGGCGATCGTCGCCTGAACGTTGCCGCAACTCATACGCGTCGGGTCGTAGCGCGAGATCGCCTGAGCCTGAGCGGCGACAAGCGTCAGGCAGGCGGCAAGCAGAATGGTTTTCATGGTCCTCTCCCTGATCCGCCGCCCAGGGACGTCGCGATCCGTCGTGACGCTCTCACGCGATTAGGGCGGCCATTGGGCAGCGCCCTGATCACGGCTTTCTCACACAGTCTTGTTTTTTGTGCGAAAGCAGCCTATATGCCTTCCATTGATATTTCGGCCGATCGATCCGGGCCTCGCGATAATCGCGTTTGCTGACGTCTATCTCCAAAATCTCGATGCACACCGGCTGGACCTCGGTCCGGTCAATCTAAAGCAAATGTGAAGGACTATCTAAATGGCAACTGGAACGGTCAAGTGGTTCAACGCCACCAAGGGCTTCGGCTTCATTCAGCCTGACGCGGGCGGCGCGGACGTATTCGTCCACATCTCCGCTGTCGAGCGTGCTGGACTGTCGACCCTGGTCGAAGGCCAGAAGATCAACTTCGAGATCGAGCAGGACCGCCGCACTGGCAAGTCGTCCGCTGGATCTCTGAGCAAGGCAGCCTGATTTTGCGATAGCGCGCGCCGGGCGAGAGTTCGGGGCGCGCGGCAAGTCACGGATGTACTGACAGTCGCGCGAGAAGCGCGCTGGAGCGGAAAGACCCGACAAGCTGGATCAGCAGATAGCTGCCAGCCCGGACCGGACGCTCCCGATCAGGCTACCAAGCATGGGAAGGCGGGATTTATCCCGCCTTTTTTGCTGTCTGGGTTAGGTGGCGCAGCCCGCACTATGGTTCCAACTTGTGGTACTTTTAGCCCAGTAGTGGTACCATTCGGCCATGACCAAACTTGAGCAGATCGAAAAATCCGTCGCCGAACTGAGCCCCGAGGAACTGAAGGCGTTTGCCGCCTGGTTCGAGGCGCTCCAGGCGGATATGTGGGACCGGCAGATGGAAGCCGACGCGAAGGCGGGCCGTTTGGACAGGCTTGCCGAACAGGCGCTGGCTGACCATCGCGCTGGTCGGACGCGGCCTCTGTGAACCACGTCGCCTCTCCATCGTTCTGGGAGGCTTATGAAAAACTGCCATCGTCAATCAGAGCAAAGGCGGACAGGCGTTTTGCCCGACTGCGTTCGATCCTTTTCATCCCTCACTGCATTTCAAACAGGTCGGTCGCTATTGGTCGGCGCGAGTTGACGAAAACTATCGGGCTGTTGCCATACGCAACAATGAAGATGTGATCTGGTTCTGGGTCGGCACCCACGCCGACTACGACCATTTGTTGAAATAGCCCCTCCTTCAGGAGGAGAAGGCTACCCCACCCACTCGATCGGCACATGCCCCGGATCCGCTTCCACGCGGCCAAGCCATGCCGACACCGCCGGATAGGCGTCGAGCTGGAAACCGCCCTGCTCCGCCGTATGCGTATAGGCATAGAGCGCGATGTCGGCGACGCTGAGCGCGCTGCCAGCGAAGAAGGCATTGTTTTCCAGATGCCTGTTCATCACGCCGAGCGCCTTGTTGCCGCGCTCCAGCGTCACCGCCAGCCGCTCCGGGGTCGCATCCCCAGCACGTTCGGGAAAGGTCAGCAGCGCCTTGCGCACGGCTATGTAGGGCTCGTGGCTGTATTGTTCGAAGAACAGCCATTGATACGCGAGCCCACGCTCATACCTGTCCGCCGGCAGGAAGCGTGTGCCTTCGGCGAGATAGAGCAGGATGGCGTTGGATTCGGCCAGCCGCCGGCCATCGTCGAACTCGAGCAGCGGCACCATGGCGTTCGGGTTCTTGGCGACAAAGTCGGCTTTGCGTGTGTCGCCTGTGTGCGAACTCACCTCGACGTTGGTGAAGGCTAGGCCAAGCTTCGCCATCAGCAGGCGCGGCTTGTAGCAATTGCCGCTGTCTATCATGCCGTAAAGTATCATGGCTGTTCCCCCGAGCACTGTCTCCGCGCGATTATCGCAGCGGCGGCGGACTCAACCAATGATTTGTTTTGTCGCGACGATCAGCGCCGCTGATGTGTGAATAGTGGCGCCCCTAGCCGAACAGCGGGACGACATTGCCGCCGGTACCCAGCAGCGTGTCGATGTTCAGTGGCTCTTCCTCGAAAACGGTCCCCGCCAAGGCTGGGCGGGCGAGGAGAAAACCCTGCAGCAGGTCGACGCCGCCTTCGAGCGCGGCGCGCAGATGGGTGGGCTGCTCGATGCCTTCGACCAGCACCTTGGCGCCGCGGTCATGCAAGCTGGAAACCAGCGGGCGGAAGAACCGTTCGGCGGCAGCGTGGCGACAGAACTCCGCGAACCAGGTGCCGTCGATCTTGACGATGTCGGGCTTGAGCAGGCTCACCCGCTCCTCGGTCGAGTGCCCGGTGCCGAAATCGTCGATGGCGATGCGGATGCCGTCGCGCCGCATTTCGCGCACCAGCCGCGCGAGAAGCGCGTCGTCCGCCGCCTGTTCGGTGATTTCGCAGACCAGCATGGCCGGCGCCAGGCCGAACTCGCCGAGATGCCTGGTCATCAGGCGAATCTCGGCCAGTGCCCGCCCGGCATGGTCGTTGATCAACGGATTGTAGTTGAAGAACAGGTCGAGCCCGTCGACGCCGATATTGCGAAAATTCCTGAGATGCAGCGCCCGGCACATGGTTTCCACAAACAGCCGGTCCGAGACGGCAACGCTTTCGAAGAATATCTTTGGCGCGCCGGGGCGGCCCGCACGGTGCGGCTCGATCAGGGCTTCGGCCGCGACCGCGTGAAGGAACCGGCCGCGCGGCGCGAAAATCGGCTGATAGGCGCTGCGCAGCCGGAACTCGCCATACATGCCGTATTCGATGCCGACTTCGTCGACCCGGATCGCATCGCCGACATTGCGCCGCCGATCACCTCTCATGTCGCCACGCGACGCCCAAAGGCCTTGACCGGCCGCGCCGAAGGCGTTGCCACGGCAGCAGCCGACGTGTCGACGGCAGCAGCGACAGGCGCCTGCCCGGCCTTGTCGAAGACGCCAAAGCTGGTCGGCGCCAATTCGGGCCGCGCCAGCACGAAACCCTGCACCATCGACGCACCCGATTTCTCGGCGAGCTCCAGTTGCCAGCCCTCCTCGATGCCTTCGAACACCGTATGGATGCCTTGCTCCTCGAAGTTCTTCACCATGGTGGTCAGCAACGCGAAGCCGGCGCCGGACTCCATCAGCTGCGTGATCCAGTAGGCATCGAACTTGACGATATCCGGCTTCAACTCCTTGACCCGGTTGATGTCGGAATCGTCGGCGCCATAGTCGTCGACGGCGATGCGGAAACCGTTGGCTCTCAATGCCGCGACGAAGCCGTGCAAGGCTTCCTGCGACGCCGACCGCTGCTCGGTCACCTCGCAGACGACGCGACGCGGGTCGATGCCGGCCTCGTGCAGCACGAGCCGCATTTCGCGCAAGGCAGCGTCGGCAACAGTGCGTTCGGTGAACACCGACGGGTCGAAATTAACAAAGATCGACGCTTCCTGCGGCAGGCAGGCACCGGCGTTGAGAAGATGCAGCGTCCTGGTCAGCGCCTCGATATGCAGCCGGTCGGCGGCCGGACAGGTCGAGAAGAAATTCATCGGCGATTGTGGCTCGCCGTCGCGGAACGGTCGGATCAGCCCTTCGAACGCGACCACCGACAGCTTGCCTTCCTTGAAGGCGAAGATCGGCTGGAAAGCGCTTTGCAACGTGTAGATGCCCCAGACACCGGTGGAGGTGCCGTCGTCCTGACGGATGATGTGGGCAAGCCCGACGCTGCGCGACACGGTTCCTCGCTCCGCAATTGGTCTGCGATCCTGCCACTCAAGCCTCTACCGCTCGTTAATGAATTTATTGTTGCCGACCCCGGGTCCGATCACAGCTCCTTGAGACCTGGATCAGCCGACAATGCTTGCGTTGCGCGAAATCATGCGACATGAGAAGCGCCGCGGTCGCTCCTGGCCGCGCCGATCTTCCATGGAGACGTCAAGCTCATGGCCTTTCTTGCCGACACCCTTTCGCGCGTGAAGCCTTCCGCCACCATCGCGGTCACGCAGAAAGCGCGCGAGCTGAAAAATGCCGGCCGTGACATTATCGGCCTCGGCGCCGGCGAACCGGATTTCGACACGCCCGACAACATCAAGAATGCGGCAATCGAGGCGATCCGCCGCGGCGAAACCAAGTATCCGCCGGTTTCGGGCATCGTGCCGCTGCGCGAGGCGATCGCAAAAAAGTTTAAGCGCGAGAACAATCTCGACTACAAGCCCGAGCAGACCATCGTCGGTACGGGCGGCAAGCAGATCCTGTTCAACGCCTTCATGGCGACGCTGAACCCCGGCGACGAGGTCATCATTCCTCGCCCCTACTGGGTCAGCTACCCCGAGATGGTGGCGATCTGCGGCGGCACCTCCTTGTTTGCCGACACCTCGATCGACAACGGCTTCAAACTGACCGCTTCCGTGCTGGAAAAGGCGATCACGCCGAAGACCAAATGGCTGCTGATGAACTCGCCGTCGAACCCGTCGGGTGCCGCCTATACCGAGGCCGAACTGCGCGCTCTGGCCGACGTGCTGTTGAAGCATCCGCATGTCTGGACGCTGACCGACGACATGTACGAGCACCTGACCTATGGCGATTTCGTCTTCAAGACCATCGCCGAGGTCGAGCCTAAGCTCTACGAGCGCACGCTGACCATGAACGGCGTGTCGAAAGCCTATGCAATGACCGGCTGGCGCATCGGTTATGCGGCGGGCCCGGTCCAACTGATCAAGGCGATGGACATGATCCAGGGTCAGCAGACATCGGGCGCCTGCACCATCGCGCAATGGGCATCCGTCGAGGCGCTGAATGGCCCGCAGGATTTCATCGCCAAAAACAAGGCGATCTTTCAAGGCCGTCGCGACCTCGTCGTCTCGATGCTCAACCAGGCGCGCGGCATCACCTGTCCGTCGCCGGAAGGGGCCTTCTATGTCTATCCCTCCTGCGCCCAGTTGATCGGCAAGAAGACCAAGGCCGGCAAGCCGATCGACACCGACGAAACCTTCTGCTCGGAATTGCTCGAAGCCGAGGGCGTCGCGGTGGTGTTCGGCTCGGCCTTCGGCCTCGGCCCCAACTTCCGCATCTCCTACGCCACCTCGGAGACGCTTCTGGAGGAAGCCTGCACGCGCATCCAGCGCTTTACGGCTTCGCTGACCTGAGCGGCGCACTTTGAACGCAGAACCCGGCTTCACTGCCGGGTTTTCAATGGGCCGTCAGCCTCACGCCTCGTGCTTGGTCTCTTTGGCCGAGCGCGCCTCGGCCGGCGCCAGCACGGCAACCAGCAGTGCGGCGGTGAGGAACGCGCCGATCGCCGCCGTCAGCATGGCGGCATGGAAGCCGCCAGCATAGGCGGCAGCATAGAGTTCATGCACGCCGCTTTCGCCCATCGCCGCATCGGTTGCGAAATCATGCCGCGAAATTGCAGCACGAGCGACCGCTTCCGCGTTGGCGACACCGGCATCGCCGAGATACCCGGTCAAAAGGTTGGTTGCCCGCATGCTCATCAAGGCGCCGAGCAAGGCGATGCCGATGGCAAGACCGCTCTGGCGGGTGGCATTGATGACCGCCGACACCATGCCCGAGCGTTCGCGCGGCGCATAGGACATGGCGGCAGCGCTGCCGGTCGGGATTGCAAGCGCATTGCCGAGGCCGCCGATGGCGAACAGAAGGCACAGCATCGCGTAGGACGTCGAAGGACCGGCCCAGCACATGCCGAGCATGGACAGGCCGATAGCAACATAGCCGATGCTCATCAGCGCGGAGTGACCATAGCGCGCGCTCAGCCTGCCGATCCACGGCGACACCACGATCTGGACGATGAAGGCCGGCGCCATGCGCAGGCCGGTCTGCGTCGGCGACCAGCCCTGCACCTGCTGCAGGAACATCGAGAAGAAGAAGACGCTGGAATAGGAGGTGAAGCCGAGCGCGAACGAAGCGACATTGGCGACGGCAAAGCGGACGTCACGGAACAGGCCAAGCGGCAGCATCGGCCGTGCCGTGCGCGCCTCGAAGCCGAGGAAAGCACCCAGGCCGACGACACCTGCGATGAGCGCCGTGACCGTCCTTGGCTCGCCCCAACCATTCTCGCCGGCCGAGATCAGGCCAAAGGTCAGCGCCCCCAGCCACAGGATGCTGAGAGCCAGGCCGACGAGATCGAGATGGGCATGTTCGGGATGCGCCGTCTCGTTGATCGAAGCAGCACCGAGCGCGATCGTGATCAGACCAAGCGGCAGGTTGATAAGGAAGATGCTTTGCCAGCCGACGGTCTCGACCAGGATGCCACCGAGGACGGGACCAACGAGCAGAGAGGTGGCGGCGAACGACGCCCAGCCGCCAATGACGCCGGCGCGCTGGCGCGCATCGGGAAAGGCTTGCGTCAGGATCGACAGCGCGCCTGGAATGAGCAGCGAGCCGGCGATGCCCTGTACGACCCGGCCGGCCAGCAGCACCGGCAAATTGGGCGCGACGGCGCAGATCAGCGAGCCGGCCACGAAGATGCCGACGCCGGCCAGCCATGAGCGCTTGCGGCCATAGCGGTCGCCGATCAGGCCGGACGACAGCATGAAGGCCGACAGGCACAGCGTGTAGGCGTCGACCACCCATTGCAGGCCGCCGAAATCGGTTTGCAACGCCTGCTGGATGGTCGGCAGCGCGACATTGACGATGCTGACGTCGAGCAGAGCCACGAACGAACCAAGATAGACAGCGGCGACCAGGGGCAAACGGTGCTTTGACATGGCTATGTCCGGACGTGAGTTTCGCAAATTACTGGCCGACGGTCAGTTGAACGGGCGGCATGGCGCTGTCGATCCGGCGACTGAGTATGGCCTGCGCCATGGTACGGGACTCGCCGCGAGTCGCCCTCTTCTGAAAATGTTGCGGCTGGAATAGAAGCCGGGTTCCTGCGGACTGAGCATTCAGCCGTCATATTGTTCCGATGTCACCGCTTCCAGCCAGTCGGCATGGACATCGTCGAGCGCCTCCTGCATGGCGATATGCGTCATCGCCGATTTCGGCGCCGCGCCATGCCAGTGTTTTTCGCCAGGCGCGAACGAGATGACGTCGCCCGCCCTGATCTGCTGGATCGGGCCGCCCCACGTCTGGGCAAGCCCGGCGCCCACCGTCACGTAGAGCGTCTGGCCAAGCGGATGCGTATGCCAGTGGGTGCGCGCGCCCGGCTCGAAGCTGACCAGCGTGGCTCGCAGCCGCGCCGGCGCCTCTTTCTCGATGATCGGCGTCTGCAGCACCCGGCCGGTGAAGTATTTTTCCGGCGCGATGACGGTCGGCACGCTGCCGCAGGCAATGATCTTCATGGGTCGATGGTCCTTCAAAACAGCGGGCGACGGGTCGCCAGCTTCAGTTTCCGCCGATATCGGCCGACGTGCAACAGCTTCCGGCTGCCAGCCCCCTATATGGCCAGCACGGGTCCACGGCCGAGCAAAGGATTTCTATTTTCCTTGCCCTGCCGGCAAACAAGTGGGACGATGGCTTTGGGCAGGTGGACTTGAAAAGAACCCCGCCCGCGACGGTCGAACAGGCCGGCCGCCGCTCAGGACCGATTGACCACGCCTGAACCATGCATGCCAGTCGGTCCTACGGGAAACGCCTGAGTGGAGGTCAGTCATGGGTACTCGCGCCGGAGGACGACGCACGGGACCGAAATGCATTGCCATAGTCGGTCCCTTCGCAAGCGGTAAGACGACACTTCTCGAAGCCATATTGGCCCGTACGGGCTCAATTCCCCGACAAAATCCCGTTTCATCAGGCAACACCGTTTCAGATCATTCGCCCGAGGCGCGCGCCCACGCCATGAGCGTCGAGGCGACGATCGCCACCACCGAATTCATGGGCGAGCAGATCACCTTCGTCGACTGTCCCGGCTCCATCGAATTCTCTTTCGAAGCCGAACCGGTGCTGGCCGCCTGCGACCTCGCGGTGGTCGTGGCCGAGGCCGATGAAAAGAAGATCCCTGCCCTGCAACTGATCATGCGCAAGCTCGACGATCTCGGCGTGCCGCGCATCCTGTTTCTCAACAAGGTCGACAAGGCAATCACCGGCGTGCGCGACACGCTGAAGATGCTGCAGCCGGCCAGTGCCGTGCCATTGCTGCTGCGCCAGATTCCGCTGCGCAAGGACGGCGTCGTCATTGGTTCGATCGACCTGGCGCTGGAGCGCGCCTACATCTATCGCGAATATGCCGAAAGCGAGGTGGCGCAGATTCCCGGCGACGAGAAGGCGCGCGAGCTCGAAGCGCGTTTCTCGATGCTGGAGACGCTGGCCGACCATGATGACCAGTTGATGGAACAGCTGCTCGAGGAGATCGAACCGCCCAAGGACGCGATCTTCGACGATCTCGCCGCCGACCTGCGCGACGGCGCGGTGACCCCGGTGCTGATCGGCACCGCCGAGAAAGGCAACGGCGTGCTGCGTCTCCTGAAGGCGATCCGCCACGACGCGCCTGACATCGAGGCGACCCGCAAGCGGCTCGGTGCACCCGACGGCGCGGCTACCCTGGTCCAGGTGATGAAGACCATCCACACCTCGCATGGCGGCAAGCTGTCGGTGTCGCGCATCCTCTCCGGCCAGGTCGTCGACGGTTCCGAACTCTGGCTGCCCGGCGGCGACACGGCCAAGGTTTCCGGCATCTACCGGATGCTCGGCAAGGACCATTCCAAGCTCTCCATCGCCAAGGCCGGCGATACGGTCGCGCTGGGCAAGCTGGACGAGGTCAAGACCGGCCAGACGCTGAGTTCGGCCAAGGGCGGCATCAAGCCGCTCGTCCAGTTCGAGCCGCCGCAGCCGGTCTTCGCCTTCGCGCTCCGTCCCAAGGAGCGCAAGGACGAAGTGAAAATGTCGGCTGCCATCCAGCGGCTGGCCGAGGAGGACCCCTCGCTCAGCCTGCGCCACAACCAGGACTCGGCTGAAACCGTGCTGTCGGGCCATGGCGAGATGCATCTGCGCGTGGTGCGCGAGCGGCTGGAAGGCAAGAACCAGATACCGGTCGAAGGCCATCCGCCGGCGGTGCCCTATCGCGAGACGATCCGCAAATCGGCGCAACAGCGCGGCCGTCACAAGAAACAGTCCGGCGGACATGGCCAGTTCGGTGACGTGGTGATCGAGATCAAGCCGCTGCCGCGCGGCTCCGGCTTCCAGTTCACCGACACCATCACCGGCGGCGTCGTGCCCAAGACCTACATCCAGTCGGTCGAGACCGGGGTCCGCGACTATCTGAAATCCGGGCCGCTGGGCTTTCCGGTCGTGGATGTCGCAGTCAACCTGTCGGACGGCTCCTACCATGCGGTCGATTCCTCCGACATGGCCTTCCAGATGGCGGCCAGGCTGGCAATGAAGGAAGGCATGGCCGCGTGCTTGCCGGTGCTCCTGGAGCCTGTGATGAAGGTCGAGATCGTCACACCCTCCGACGCCACCTCGAAGATCATCGCTCTCATCCCGCAACGGCGCGGCCAGATACTCGGCTACGACGCGCGGCCTGGCTGGCCAGGATGGGATGTCGTCGAGGCAACCATGCCGCAAGCCGAGATCGGCGACCTGATCATCGAGTTGCGCTCGGCGACCGCGGGCGTTGCCAGCTACCGTGCCGTCTTCGACCACATGGCCGAACTCACCGGCCGTCTGGCCGACGAGGCGATGAACACCAACGGCAAGGCTGCCTGATGGCGTAGCGTTCCTCTCGAACCTGATTCGAGGGGACAAAAGAAAACGACGTCCGGCGGGGACCGGACGTCGTTTTGTTCGCGGACCGTTTCCTTGGGAGGTAAAACGGCAGGTCCGCCGCATTTGGTGCCGCCGAGTTCGGCGGAAAAACGGTTCGGACGCGGTAGCCGCCTGAGCCCGGGCCGTACGAGTGATGCCCCCATCTCCCGTCCGAACCACACCGCGTCCTATGATCCACATAGCAGGTCGCGGGCGCCCGGGCTATGTTACCAGAGGTTACATGTCACCGTTACGTGGCAATTGTGATGGAATTTTTTGCCGGCCCAGCAGAGCACAGGCAACAAAAAAGCCGGATCAATGAAGATCCGGCTGAGTTTGATTGGAGTGCCTGTTAAGGCTAACCTCCAGAGGGGAACACTCGAGGGCGCTAATGGGAGGAGAACGCGCCCAGGAGATGATCTATATATGTGCTCATCATGCCCAAGAAACAAGCATCTATTTTGCAACACACGCATGCAAAAAGACGCAGGCTGTGGTCTAACCCATTCCAGAAGCCAATAGGACCAGCAGAATCGTCGAAATGGGCCGCCGAATCGGGCAATTGCAACTACAGAATTGCCGATCTCGGCTGGCTTTCGGCTCAAAATGCCAAAACCGGGCAATGATGTGGAAGCAGGCAGCAGGCGTGCATTTCTAAGGCAATCGGGAGGAAGCAGCCAATGCGGACGTTTTCGGCGATCGCCGGCAGTGCGGCCTTCTTCATCGCGGCGCCCTGCGTGGTTGCCGGGCTGGTGCCCTGGCTGTTGACCGATCGCTGGGGCTTGCCGTGGTCTGGTCTGCCGGGCTTTGTTCCTGCCGGCGGGCTTCTGATCGCCGTCGCGATCGCAGCACTGCTGCATGCCTTCGGTCGATTCGCGCTTGAGGGCCTCGGCACGCCCGCTCCGGTCGCGCCAACCGAGAGGCTGGTGATCGGCGGCATCTACCGTCATGTCCGCAACCCGATGTATGTCGCCGTGCTGTCGATCATCCTCGGCCAGGCATTGCTGTTCTCGAGCTGGACGCTGGCCGCTTATGCGGTCATCGGCGCGATCGCCATGGGCTCTTTCGTGCGGTTCTACGAGGAGCCGACTTTGGCTCACCGGTACGGCGCCGAATACGACGCCTACCGCCGCAACGTGCCCGGCTGGCTGCCTCGACTGTCGCCCTGGCGGGGGTAGGTGAAACCGGCAGCGCCGTCTCAGGGCATGTTGAGGCTCAGGTCGGGCCAGGCAATCGACATGTCCTTAGAATGACCAGCTTCTCGCCTTGGCGATGATAAAGTCCCGGAACACGTGCAGCTTGGCCTGGTTCTTCATCGCGTCCGGATAAGCAAAATAGGTGTCGAAAGACGGCACCTCGGTCTCCGGCAGCAGCTGCACGAGGTCGGAGTCCTTGCTGATCACATAGTCGGGCAGCATGGCGATACCGGCACCGCCCTGCACCGCCCGCTTGATCGACAATATGTCGTTGATCTGCAGCGTCGGCACCCTTTGCCCGCCTTCGAAATCACCGACCGTTTCCAGCCAGTTCAGCTCCGACAGATGCGACGGCACCGGCACGCCGAAGGTGACGATGCGATGGGCCTTCAGCTCGGCGACGGAAGACGGCCTGCCATGCTTGGCGACATAGGATGGGGCCGCGTAGAGGTGGAAATGCACGGTGAACAGGCGGCGCTGGATCAGGTCCGGCTGCTGCGGCTGGCGCAGCCGAATGGCGCAATCGGCCTGGCGCATGGTGAGATCGAGCTCCTCGTTGGCGAGGATTAACTGCAGGCTGATTTCAGGATAGAGTTCGATGAATTCCTGCACCCGCTCGGTCAGCCAGCCGGCGCCCAGCCCCACCGTCGTCGTCACCCGCAGCACGCCCGACGGGCGATCCTTGGTCTCGGTCAGCCGGGACTTGATGGTCTCCAGCTTCATCAGCACGTCATGCGCCGTGCGAAACAGCATCTCACCCTGCTCGGTCAACACCAGCCCGCGGGCGTGGCGGTTGAACAGCGGCACGCCGACATCATGCTCGAGCGCGCTGACCTGCCGCGAGATCGCCGATTGTGACAGATGCAATGTCTCGGCCGCATGGGTAAACGACCCCGCCTCCGCCGCAGCGTGAAACACGCGTAGCTTGTCCCAGTCCAACGCCATGATTCCCCTCGTTCTGTTTTGGCGTCTGAATGAAAAATCAGGCTTTTACACGGCGTTTCTAAGCCGCTCTCTGAACTCTCTACTCGGCCGCTTCGCGATGCACTTCGATGCCGGCCAGATACTTCTCCGCCTCGAGTGCGGCCATGCAGCCAAGCCCCGCTGCCGTCACCGCCTGGCGGTAGATATCGTCGGTCACATCGCCGGCCGCGAACACGCCCGGCACATCGGTGCGGGTCGAATCCGGCGCCGTCCACAGATAGCCGTTCGGCTTCTGCTTGAGCTTGCCGGCGAACAGTTCAACCGCCGGCGCATGGCCGATGGCCACGAACACACCGTCGATCTTGAGGTGCGACACCTCGCCGGTCCCCGCATGCTTGAGCTTCAGCCCTTCGACCGAGGGCGGCAGCGGCGTCTTGCCGGGCCGACCGGTGATCTCGTCGACGATCGTGTCCCAGATGACGCGGACATTGTCCTTTTTCAGAAGCCGCTCGCGCAGGATACGTTCGGCGCGAAAATCGCTGCGCCTGTGGATCACCGTCACGCTCTTGGCGAGATTGGACAGATAGAGCGCCTCTTCCACCGCCGAATTGCCGCCGCCGATCACCGCGACATCCTTGCCCCGGTAGAAGAAGCCGTCGCAGGTGGCGCAGGCCGAGACTCCAAAACCCATAAAGTCCTGCTCGGTCGGGATGCCCAGCCATTTCGCTTGCGCGCCGGTCGCGATGATCAGCGCGTCGGCGGTGTAGGTGGTGCCGGAATCGCCCTTGGCACGGAACGGTCGCACGTTGAGGTCGACCTCGGTGATGATGTCGTTGATGATGTCGGTGCCGACATGCTCGGCCTGTTTCAGCATCTGCTCCATCAGCCACGGACCCTGGATCGGGTCGGCGAAGCCGGGATAGTTCTCGACATCGGTGGTGATCATCAACTGCCCGCCCTGCTGCAGGCCGGCGACCAGCATCGGCTTCAGCATGGCGCGGGCGGCGTAGACCGCCGCCGTATAGCCGGCCGGGCCGGAACCGATGATGAGAACGGGCGCGTGCTTGGTGGTCATCTAAAGCCTCTGCGGAGGGCTGCCGGCAATTGCGGCATGGAAAACTCGATCATTGTCGCGCGTAATGTAAGTGTTGCCCACGACGCCAGCAAGGCAAGTTGGAGTTCGTCCCCGGAAAGCTTTGTCACACCCTGTCGCCTGCGGATCCCGCGAAATATTCCGGGCGAAGGATGGAATGGACAGCGAAGTCGTTTAATTACAAAATCACGCAAGATTCTTGCGTGTTGCCCCTCATGATCGAGAGCCCTCATGCCGCTCAAGGCCGACCTCGACGCCATCGACTGGAAGATCCTGCGCGAATTGCAGGGCGACGGCCGCATGACCAATGTCGAACTGTCGAACCGCGTCGGCATTTCGGCACCGCCATGCCTGCGCCGCGTCAAGCGCCTGGAGGAAGCCGGCATCATCCGTGGCTACCGCGCTCTGCTCAACGCACCAGCGCTCGGCCTTGATGTCGTTGCCTTCTGCCTCGTCGGCCTGCATCATCAAGCCGATGCCGAGCTGCGCATCTTTGCCGAGCGCACCCGCGGCTGGCCGATCGTACGCGACGCCTGGATGGTGTCGGGCGAATCCGATTTCCTCCTGCATTGCGTGGCGAGCGACCTCGGCGCCTTCCAGAGCTTCGTCATCGAGGAACTGACCTCGACCCCGAATGTCGACACGGTGCGCACAGCGCTCACCATCCGCCGGGTCAAGGACGAAGGCTTGGTCTCGTTCGCACAGCCTTGAGCCGGTTGAACCGCAACCGGCTTTCGCCGATGCGGCCTGAGCGCCTCGCCATATCAGCGCCGCTTTGGCGTTCGATAGGCTCTCCTGTGGAGCCGGATGTACTGCCGTAGCCACCTTGCTGGTTTCCTAGAGCAATTCCAGAAAAAGTGTGTAACGGTTTTCCTGGGAAAAGCGCATAGCGCTTTCGGGATTGCATAATACAGGTGGCGCAGGGCAGCCCAATTCCGAGAACAGTGTGCCGTGGGGTGGGACGATGACTCGATTTTCTAGCCCGGTTTCGGCGCTGGTCATCTGTATGAACGAGGCCGACATGATCGGCGAATGCCTGGAAAGCGTCGACTTCTGCGCCGAGATCATCGTCGTCGATTCAGGCTCGACGGACAGCACTCTGGACGTCGTCAATGCGTTCATCGCCAAGGGCTACCCGATAAGGCTGTTTCACAATGATTGGCCGGGCTTTCCTCGTCAGCGGCAATTCGCGCTCGATCAGGCCACCCAACCGTGGTGCCTTTCGATTGAAGCCGACGAGGCCATCGATGACGTTCTCAGGCAGTCGATCACGAATGTGACGCAGCTTGGGAACGATGCTTTCGACGGATGGTACATCAGGCGCCGCGACAAGCTGAAGGGTTATGGCTATGCGCACCGCTGGGTGCTTCACAACAGGCTGCTGCGTCTTTTCCGGCGCGACAAGGCGACCATGGACCTCAATCTGCGGGTCCATGAGTCGTTCGAGGTGCCGGGCGAAACCGGCACCATAGAAAATGGCGTGCTGCTGCATCGCCGCGAAATGACTATTGCCGAGGATCTGGCGAGAGCCAACACCTACTCCAGCCTCAAGGTCGCCACGCTGGTCGAACGAGCCAAGAAGCCTGGCCTGATAAGACTGGTGCTGTCGCCGCTTGGCAACTTCCTGAAGTTTTACCTGGCCAAGCGCTACTTCCTGTGCGGCCGGCACGGGTTCGTCTATTCGATGCTGGTGATGGTGTATTCGTTCGCCACCGAGGCCAAGCTCTATGAAGCCTGGCGGGACAACGATCGGGTATAAACCGTTAGGGCGCGCCCGAGGCGGCCCCAAGTGCAGCTATTGCGGCGAGCAGGCCGTCGAAGTCCGCGCGGTCGCACCAAGGCCGAATTGTGAAGCCCCGTCGGACAGCCGCTTGCCCGTCCACCAGCCAGCCCTGCGAGAGGCCGGCGCGTTGTCCCGCCTCCATGTCGGCCTCCTTGTCGCCGACGATCAGCGAACGCCGCAGATCGAGCCCGAGGCGACTGGCCGCCTCCAGCAGCATGCCCGGATTGGGCTTGCGCATCGGATGATCTGCGGCCGCGAGCGGGCCGGAGCCCGCCTCGTGATAGGCGCAGGCAAGGACCATGTCGACGAACGCATTGTCGGCGCGTAGCAGTTCGAGCACGCGGCCATTGACGGCGGCGAAATCGCTCCAGCCGAAATAGCCGCGCGCGATGCCGGACTGGTTGGTGACGACGATGACGGGAATGCCGGCCCCGTTGGCGGCGGCTATCACCGCGGCTATATCCGCGCGCAGCACCATTTCGCCAGGATCATCCGGATAGCCCGTATCGATATTGATGGTGCCGTCGCGGTCGAGGAACAGCGCCGGAGAGCCGGCGGCGAACACCTTTGAGCCGACCTGCTCGACCCACAGGCCCGGCTCAGCCAGCGGATAGCGGCCAGAGGTCGTGGGATCAGCCATTGCTGAGGCGCGCTTCGACCACCTCGCACAGATGATGATAAAGGCACAGATGCCCCTGCTGGATGATCGGCGTCGAGGTCGACGGAACGTTGAGCAGGATATCGGACAGAGGTTTCAGCTTGCCGCCGGTATCGCCGGTCATGCCGATCACCGTCATGTCCATCCTCCGTGCCTGTTCGGCGGCGGCGAGGATGCTCGGCGAATTGCCGCTGGTCGAGATTGCCAGAAGCACGCCGCCGGCCGCGCCATGCGCCTCGACCTGGCGCGAAAACACCGTGTCGAAGCCATAGTCGTTGCCCCAGGCGGTCAGCACCGCCGCATTGGCCGGCAGCGCGATGACATTGTAGGCCTTGCGCTCCTTGAGAAAGCGGCCGACCAGTTCGCCGGCAATGTGGATGGCGTCGCTGGCCGAGCCGCCATTGCCGGCGATGAGCAAGGCCTTCCCCGACGAAAGCGCCGTCACCACCGCGCTCGCCGCCCGCTCCATCTCACCGGTCAGGTCCCGTTCGACCATGGCTGATATGGCAGCCGCCGAGCGGACAAGGTAATCGTTCAAGTCGGACATGAAACCCTCAGTTTGTGGTGCCGCCGGCGCGCAATTTGCCAATGGTGTTGGTGGTGCTTTTTCCAGCGACGAGATCGACCAGCACGACGCGTCCGCCGGCCTTCTGCACCACATCGGCGCCGACCACGGTATCGACCGTGTAATCGGCGCCCTTGACCAGTATGTCGGGCAGCAGCGCTTCGATCAGCGCCAGCGGCGTATCTTCCTCGAACACCACGACCGCGTCGACCGAGGCGAGTGCTGCCAGCACGCAGGCGCGGTCGTGCTGGTCGTTGACCGGCCGGCCGGCGCCCTTCAGGCGCCGCACCGAGGCATCGCTGTTGAGGCCGAGCACCAGCCGGTCGCACTGGCTTCGCGCCGCGTGCAGCAAGCTGACATGGCCGGCATGCAGGATGTCGAAGCAACCATTGGTGAAGCCGACGCTCAGGCCCTCTTCCTTCCACGCCGCCACCATGCGGGCGGCCGATGTGGCGTCGAGGATGGCGTCCTTGTGGGCGGTCGGCCCATGTGAACGGAACAGCGCGCCGGTGAGTTCCTCGACCGTCAGCCGCGCTGTGCCGCGTTTTCCCACAACGACGCCACCAGCGGCATTGGCGATCGAAGCGGCCATGACCGTATCGGCGCCTACGGCCAGCGCCAGCGCGAAGCTCGCGATCACCGTATCGCCGGCGCCCGAAACGTCGAACACTTCGCGCGCCTGGGTGGCGATGTGGCGCGCCTCGTCGGGGCCGACCACGCTCATGCCCTTTTCGCTGCGCGTCGCAACGACGAAATCGAAACCATGTGCCGAAATCAGCTGGCGCGCGGCAGCCACGATCTCGTCATCGGCGAACACCGCATGGCCGACGGCCTCGCCGAGTTCCTTGCGGTTGGGGGTGATGGCGGTCGCCCCGGCATAGCGCGCGTAATCGCGGCCCTTCGGGTCGACCAGCACCGGCTTTCCAGCCTCGCGGCAGATGGCGATCAAGTCGCCGGCGACGCCGTCGAGCAGGATGCCTTTGCCGTAATCGGACAGGATGACGATGTCGGCGTGCGCCAGCGCGGCGCGGAAATGGCGGATCAGGCCGGCTCGCTCCGCGGCGCCGAGCGGCTTGATCTCCTCTTCATCGAAACGCAGCACCTGCTGGTTGAGCGCGCTGAAGCGGCTTTTGGACGATGTCATGCGACCAGGCTCCTGCGCGAGGCCCGCCGTATCGGCGCCAAGTTCCCGCAGCATCCGCACCAGACTGTCGCCCGCCAGATCGGCGCCGATTACGGAAACGGGGACAGCGGCAGCGCCGAGCGAAACGATGTTGGCCACGACATTGCCGGCGCCGCCCATGGTCGAGGTCTCGCCGCGCCCATGCAGCACCGGGATCGGCGCTTCCGGCGAGATCCGCTCGATGACGCCGTTGACGAAACGATCGAGGATGAAGTCGCCGACCACCAGCACGGTGGCTTGGCCGAACCGCGCAATGGCGCGGTGCAATGGTTCTGGAGAAGGCGGATTGTGCTTGATCATGTCACTGGCAACGCGAGGGTAAGGCAAATCTCAATTGTGATGAAAATTGTCAATTTACGGGCCGGATCGTTCATGCCTGCCGATATACCGCAAATCCACGCAGCGCAACGTCAGGACATGACCCGCGACTGTCCGATGCGTCAGCTCTTCTGCAGGGCAACATGGACGCCCAGCCCGACCAGCACCGCCCCTCCCGCCCGCTGCATCAGCCGCTGGGCGCGGCTTGAACGCCGCAGGCGGCCGATCACGGCGCCCGCCAGGAACACGCAGACGATATCGGCCGAGGAGAACATCAGATTGACTATCGTGCCGAGCACGACGAACTGCAGCCAGACCGGAAACGCCGCCGAGGCGTCGATGAATTGCGGCAGGAACGCCATGAAGAAGATCGCTGTCTTCGGATTGAGCACCTCGACGGTGATGCTCTCGAAAAAGGCGCGCCGCGCCGATTTGCGCTCGATCGCGGGCAGCGCCGCATCGCCGTCCGCGCGCTTGCGAAACAGCGAGATGCCAAGCCAGATCAGATAGAGCGCACCGACCAGCTTGACCGCCAGGTAGAGCGTCGGCACGGCATGAAACAGCACCGACAGCCCGGCGGCCGCGGCGAAAACATGCACGTAGCCGCCCAGATGAATGCCCAGCGCCGCCGTCAGGCCGGACCAGCGGCCGCGCGCCATCGTCTGCGCGGCGGCATAGAGCATGGCCGGGCCTGGAATGTAGGCGAAGATCGCCGTGGTGGCGAAAAACGCGATGAGCAGTTCGGTCGATGGCATTTTTGGTCCCTCACGATCGTGCTCTGCCCTGTCGATTCAGTCCGCGCGGGATTGCTTTGGACTGACCCGTGCGGACAACCGCAGTAAAAGCGAACATAATTTTCTTGTGAAATGACGGGCTGAACGCGCCAATTCGCGCACCCGGCTCGAAATAGGCCGACGCTTCCAGGATATCATGATTGTACTCATCGACCATGACCCAAAGGGGCATAGGATCGAGGCCCGCACGGTGGCGTTCAATTTCCGGGATGCTGACTGCAACGCGATCACGACCCGGCTGTGTGGAAGTGATTGCAAGTATGAAGAGGTTGGTACCCCCGGCTTTCCCAGGAAGGACAGCCACAAAGGCCACAGGCCGTGACTTCCGGCCTTCGGTCTCGCCGTCTCCGTGTTGGCGATGCCAAAGATATGGATATCGCCAGACGTCCGCAGCAGCGGGTTTAATCACGGTCCAATTCCGCGGCGTACTCCTCGAGCATCTCGACATGTTCGGTCGGGGCGTCCTTCGCAGCGTAGACGCGGCGGCTGTCGTTGCCGAAGCGCGCTTCGTAGGCCTCGATGCTCATCAGGACGTATCTCGGCTTGTTGTGGCGAGTGATGGAGACCGGCTGCTGGCTGGCAGCTGCAAGCACATCTCCAAGATTCTGTTTCAGATCGGTCGACGGATAGTTTTTCATGGGATACCCTGTTTTGTCCATAATAGACAAAATAGACAAAACAGACAAGCGCATAAAATGGCAGGACAGGCGCATGCACCTGGCTTTGTCGACAGCCCGGCTAGCCTCCCCTATAAGGACCGGAATCGCAAGCAACCAGAGGTCCTTCATGATCATCGTCACGGGCGGCGCCGGCATGATCGGCTCCAACATCGTCGCCGCGCTGAATGCCGAAGGGCATGACGACATCCTCGTCGTCGACGACCTTACCGACGGTCACAAGATCGTCAATCTTGCCGATCTCAAGATCGCCGACTATCTCGACAAGGACGATTTCCTGCCCCGCATGGAGGCCGGCTCGCTCGGCCGCATCGAGGCCGTGTTCCACCAGGGCGCCTGCTCGACCACCACCGAGTGGAACGGCAAATTCATGATGGAGGTGAATTACGCCTTCTCGAAACGGTTGCTGCATGCAAGCCAGAGTTTGCGCGTGCCTTTCCTTTATGCCTCCTCGGCTTCCGTCTATGGCGGCGGCTCGGAGTTCCTCGAGGATCCCGCGTTGGAACGGCCGCTCAACGTATACGCCTATTCCAAGAAGCTGTTCGACGACTATGTCAGGCGAACCGTGTTCGCCGGGCAGGCCGACCATTCACAGGTCGTAGGCTTGCGCTACTTCAACGTCTATGGCCCGCGCGAAGCGCACAAGGGCGCCATGGCCTCCGTCGCCTTCCATCTGTTCAACCAGGTCGAGCGAGGCGAGAACCCGAAACTGTTCGGCGCCTATGACGGATTCGGACCCGGCGAACAAAGCCGTGACTTCATCCATGTCGGTGATGTCGCCGACGTCAATCTGTGGCTGTGGAAACGGGGCTCAAGCGGCATCTTCAATTGCGGCACCGGCCGTGCCCAGCCCTTCCGCGCCATCGCCGAAACGGTGATCGACACGTTGGGTAAAGGGGAGATTGAATTCATCCCCTTTCCCGACCATCTCAAGGGCAGCTACCAGAGCTTTACGCAAGCTGATATGTCCCGTTTGCGCGCGGCCGGTTACAATGGCCAATTCCGGACAGTGGAAACCGGTGTCAGAGACTATGTCGAATGGCTGAAAGCCCAACGATCCTCGTGATCGGCCCACGCTGGGTGGGCGACATGGTGATGGCGCAGTGCCTGTTTTCGGCGCTGAAGGAGTTGCATCCCAACGCCGCCATCGATGTGCTGGCGCCTGCCTGGGCAGCACCCCTGGTCAAGCGCATGCCCGAAATCCGCCAGCAGATCGATTTTCCGCTCAAACCCGGCGCGCTCGAATTCACCCATCGCCGCCGCTTCGGCCGCCTGCTGCGCGGCCGCTACGACATGGCCTATATCCTGCCGGGCAGCTGGAAGTCGGCGCTGATTCCGTTCTTTGCCCGCATTCCGCGCCGTGTCGGCAATCTGCGCGAGATGCGCTATGGCCTGCTGACCGACGTCGTGCCATTGCCCGACAGCATCAAACGACGCACCGCGCAGGCCTATTTCGGCCTTGCCCAGGGCGGCAGTTTCCGGGCGCCCCGGCTTAGCGTGGACACGAAAAACCAGGTCGACCTGCTCGGCCGTTTCGGGCTGGCGCCGCAGAAATTCGTGGCCCTGATGCCCGGCGCGGAATTCGGCCCTGCCAAGCGCTGGCCCAGCGAAAGCTATGCCGGGCTTGCCAGCGGCTTCATGGGCAAAGGCTTGAAGGTTGCGCTGTTCGGCTCGAAGAACGACCGCGACGTGACGGCGGAGATCGCAGCCCTGGCCCCCGGCGTCGTCGACCTCGCCGGACAGACGCGGCTGGAGGACGCCATCGACCTGATATCCGCCGCCAGGCTGGCTGTGTCCAACGACAGCGGACTGATGCATGTCGCGGCCGCCGTCGGCACGCCGATCGTCGCCGTCTACGGCTCGACCTCGCCCGAAAACACGCCACCGCTGGCGGAGCGCCGCGAGCTGGTCTGGCTCGGCCTGTCGTGCTCGCCCTGCCACCAGAAGGTCTGTCCGCTCGGCCACCTCAACTGCCTGAAGACGCTGGAAGTCGGCCAGGTCGCGGCAGCGGCGGACCGGCTGCTGGAAATTCCGGCCGCGGCATGAAGGTGCTGATCGTCAAGACGTCGTCGATGGGCGATGTCATCCACACCTTTCCGGCGGTCGAGGATGCCCGTCGCCACCGCCCGGACCTGACCTTCGACTGGTGCGTCGAAGAGGCATTCGCCGGAATCGTCGCGCTTCACCCGGCGATCGACAAGATTCATACGGTGGCGATCCGGCGCTGGCGCAAGGCGCTGCTTGACGGCGCCACCTGGCGCGAGGCGGCCGCCCTGCGCCGCACCTTGCGCAATTGCCGCTACGATCTGGTCATCGACGCGCAAGGCCTGCTGAAATCGGCCCTGGTGGCAAGACAGGCGGGCTCACCCATTGCCGGCTTCGACCGTTCGAGCGCGCGCGAACCCTCGGCGACGCTGTTCTACGATGCCACGTATGCCGTCCCGCGCGATCTCCACGCCATCGAACGGACGCGGCGGTTGTTTGGCCTGGCGCTCGCCTATCAGCCCGATCTTTCGACGCTGGACTCCGGCATCGTGCCGCCCGCCGGCACCCTGGCGGGCACTTCTGGAAAAACCGCCTTCCTGCTGCACGGAACCAGCCGCGAAGACAAGAAATGGCCGGCCGAAGACTGGATCGGAACCGCCCACCTCCTGATTGAGCGGGGGATGACGCCGGTCACGACCTGGTCGAACGAGCGTGAGAAAACCGTGGCCGAGGCAATCGCAGGCGCCGTGCCGTCAACGATCGTGGTACCGAAATCGCCGCTGTCCGAAATCGCCGCGACTATCGGCGGCTCGACGCTGGTTATCGGCGCCGACACCGGGCTGACCCATCTTGCCAGTGCCTTTGGCCTGCCGACGGTCGCAATTTTCCTGGCAACAGAGCCGGGTCTGACCGGCCCGCGCGGACGCTACGCATCGACACTGCTGGCCTCGCATGGGGGGCGTGTTGTGCCGGTGCAGGTAGTGGCGGAAGCAGAAAAGCTATTGGCACTTAAACTACAAGCGCCGGCATAGGACCTTTCAGAATTCGCTCTGGCGAGTCGAATAGCGTGGTTCTTCGAGAACCGGAGCGGCGCGTACTTAAAGTACGTGAGCACCGGAAGCGCAGAAAACCGCCCGCGCATGCCCCCGAAAATCGTAATTGATTTTCGGAAAGGGATCATGCGCTAACTGAAAATCCTACAGCGTCCTTTGCGCGTCCGAGAGGACGCGCGGCGCTGTAGTCGGCCGCCAGAGTAGAATTATCAAAGGTCCTAGATGAACTGCACCTGGACGATCTCATACCCCCTGGCGCCGCCAGGCGCGTTGACCTCGATGGCGTCGCCGACTTCCTTGCCGATGAGCGCACGCGCGATCGGCGAGGAGATCGAGATGCGGCCGGACTTCACGTCCGCCTCCTGGTCGCCGACGATCCGGTAGGTCTTCTTTTCCTCGGTGTCCTCGTCGACCAGCACCACGGTGGCGCCGAACTTGATCTTGTCGCCGCTGAGCTTGCTGACGTCGATCACCTCGGCGCGCGCAATATAATCTTCAAGCTCGTTGACGCGGCCCTCGTTGAGGCTCTGCGCCTCTTTGGCGGCATGATATTCGGCATTTTCGGACAGGTCGCCATGCGAGCGCGCTTCGGAGATCGCCTCGATGATGCGCGGCCGCTCTTCCTGCTGGCGCCAGCGCAGTTCTTCCTTCAATGACGCGAACCCCTCGCCTGTCATCGGGACCTTGTTCATGATGCCTGCCTTTCCTGCTGCCACCCCCGCGTATCGGGGAAAGCCTTGTCGATGGGTACAAAAAGAAAACGGGTCCGGCAGCCTCGAGCTTACGGAACCGTTTCACCGCAATTTCCCTGAATATAGCAATGTCAGCGGGTTTTTCACGCCCAAAAATCGGTTTTGCTAAAATCATCCCCGTTTTCATCAGTCCGGGGCGATGAATGAGACCGGGGGCAACAAAAAACGGCCGCGATCGCTCGCGGCCGCTTGGAAGAGCCCTGGGATCTTTTCAGCTTCTCATGAAATGGTCGATCTGCTCGGCCAGCATGCCATATTCACGCGAACCCTTGCCGGTCCGCTTCTCGATTTCCATCAACTGCTGCTGGGCGCCGGCCAGATCGCCGATCTGCAGATGCGCTTCGCCGAGATATTCGCGCACCAGCGTGTAGTTCGGATCGATGCGCAGCGCTTCCTCGTAATAGCCGAGGCCGACGGTGACGCGGCCGGAATGGCGGTGCGAATAGCCGAGATAGTTGAGGATGCGCGGATCCTGCTTGTTGGCGGCGAGGCTGAGCACGGCAATCGCCTCGTCATAGCGCCCGGCCATCGCCAGCGCGTGGCCTGCATCATAGATGCTGTCGTCGTCGAGCATGCCTTCCTGGGGCGCGACGCACTTTTTCTTCTTCTTGTCCCAGACCTGGCCCTTCTTGCACTGGGTGACGGTTTCGTCACCGCCGCTGCCCCCGCTGCCCGCGGCGAACACCGGAACGGCAAGGAACTGTAGAACGAGCAATGCGCTCGCCGCCTGGATCAGCACTCTTTTATGCATCGAAACCTCCTGGAGGGGTGAGAATGCAATACTAACGCCGGTCGGCTTGCGTTTCATCCCGGAAAATTGCGGGCGGGAGAACATCAGGTGACGGATGCCGCGAATCCGCTATCATCCGGCAAACGACCTGAGGGAGACGGCCCTTGCAGCGGCGGCTTGAAAAGGACTGGGAGCTTTCGATCGGCCCCGACACGGTGCGCCTGTTCATCCTCAAGGCCAAGGCACTGAGTGCGGCCGTCAATGAAGACTATGCCGATGGCGCCGAGCACGAGGTCGAACTCGACGGCGAGTCCCATGTCAACCATCACCATGACGGCCTTGCCGAGGAAAGCTCCGAGAACCTGACCGAAGAAGAGCTGCGCGAGCTGATCAACGACCTCAATGTCGATGAAGCAGCCGAGCTGATCGCGTTGGCCTGGGTCGGTCGCGGCGACTACGACGCCACCGAATGGGCGGACGCGCTGGCCGCCGCGCGCGAACGCGCCAACAAGCGCACCGCGAAATACCTGCTTGGCATGCCGCTGCTCGCCGACTGGCTGGAGGAAGGGCTGGAAGCGATCGGTGCGTAACGGAGCGGTTACCGTTCGTGATGCGGCCAAGGCAACCACCTTGCGTCGGCGCCGTTGAGGGCGATGGGGTCGATCGTCTTTTCCCGAATATGCAGGATTGCGTTGACCGTGGCCGTCACGGCCTTGCTGGTGATGCCGGTCGAGGCGAGACATCGCCATCGGCATCATAAGCCCCCGACGCCGCGGGTCGAGCAGCCGCTGACACCACGAGCCGACCAGCCCCTGAAACCAAGGGGCGGAAAGCGTTTGAAACCACGGCGCCACCGGCAGGTCACGCCAAAGCAGACACAGCAGAAAACGCAGACATCGCTGCCCTCGCCTGCCGATGTTCCCGTGCCCGAACCCGGCACTCCGATAACCCAACCCGGCATTCCGGTGCCCGAACCACGCCCGGCGGACGCACCAAAGGCTGAAGCTGCAAAGACCGAGGAGCAAAAGCGCGTAGGGCCGAAGGCCGCGGAAGCGCCCGACCGTTTCAAGGAAGAAAAATCCCACCAGGAAAAGCAGGCACGTCCCGAGCCATTGGCTCCGGAGCCATCAACCGGGGAAAACGAGCCGGAGCCGCCGGACGTCGCGCCAACGCCGACACAAAAGCCTGACATTGCAGAACCCGAGGCCCAGCCGCCAACCGTCGCCCCGCAGCCACCGCAAAAGCCGGCCGACGCGGACGAGAAGAAGATGCTGCCCGATCCGCGCTCGGCCGACGTGCCCGATGAAAAAATGCCGGTCGAGGAAGTCGCATGCCGCGAACGGCTAAAGACGCTCGGCGTCGAATTCGAAGAGTACAAGGCGGAAAGCCAGCCCGAAATCGGCTGTTCGATTCCCTACCCCATCGTGCTGAAGACCCTTGGAAAGTCGATCGCGATTGCCCCGGGCACCGAGCTCAACTGCAAGATGGCCGAGGCGACGGCGCGTTTTGCCGCCGATGTCATCCAGCCGGCGGCAAAGGCCGAATTCGGTGCGGACCTGAAATCGATCGGCCAGGCATCGGCTTTTGTCTGCCGGCCACGCAACGGCACACGAAAACTGTCGGAACACGCGTTCGGCAACGCGCTCGACATCGCCAGCTTCACGCTGTCGGACGGCAAGAAGATCGAGGTCGGCCCGGCGCCGCCGGAGAAAGACGCCAAATTCCTCAACAATGTTCGCAAGGCCGCCTGCGGACCCTTCAAGACGGTGCTCGGCCCAGGCGCCGACGCCGATCATTCCCTGCATTTCCATCTCGATCTCGAACCGCGCCGTCATGGCGGAACGTTCTGCCAGTGATCAGGGCTGATCCAGGCCGCGTGCCGCAATTCGGCCGCAGGCATGAACGCGGACGCTGAGTTTTCCTTTACCCTTGATCGTTAAAATGCCGGATATCCATCAACGGGATTCCGCCAATGGCCGGCAAATTTCGGGCCGTGTTTTTCGCCACCGCGCGCCAGTCAAAATATGCAGCAATGCTGACCGCCGGTCTGGCGCTGGCGGCGCTTTCCGCCTGCAACACCGGCAGTGTGCTGTCGCTGCAGCCGGCCGTCGACGTCGGCGCGCAGACGGCTGCCGTGCCGCAATATGCCGGCATGCAGAAGCTTGTCCCTTCCAATCCGTACATGACGCAGGCCGCTTATCCGCGCATGGACGAGCCGATGTCGCCCGTCGAGCAGATGCCGGCCAGCGAAACCGACTGCCGTCAGCAATTGAAGCGCCTCGATGTCGCCTACACCGACCTGGCGCCGATCCATGAAGGCCAGTGCGGCATCGATTATCCGGTCAAGGTCTCGGCCATCGGCAACATCCAGATGAAACCCGCCGCAACCCTGACCTGCGACATGGCAGCTACCTTTGCCGGCTGGACGAAGAACGAACTCGTTCCCTCCGCCCGCTGGCGTTATTTCTCCGGCGTCAGGACCATACACCAGGGCTCCAGCTATTCCTGCCGCCGGATTGCCGGCGAAGGCGTCCTGTCCGAACACGGCAAGGGCAATGCGCTCGACGTCATGAGCATCGAGCTCAACAATGGCGACGACATCGATGTGCGCAAGCCCGGCCTGTTCGCCTTCCGCACCCGTGGCTTCCTCAACAATGTGCGCGCCGACGGCTGCCAGTACTTCACCACCGTGCTCGGCCCCGGCTACAATTACGACCACCGCAACCATTTTCATTTCGACATCAAGAACCGCAAGAACGGTTATCGCGCCTGCCGTTAGATCGGTGCCGGGTATCCTTTGCCTGAATGCCATGACAACGCCTAATGTGATGCCGGAACATTTGAGCGGCATTCATGGGTCAACGAAGCGTTCGGCGACGCATTATGATCTGGGCGGCGACCTTGTTGGCCGCGTATCTGGCGCTCGCCTATTTCGCCGCACCGGAATTCTGGACGTTCCGCGATCGAGGTTTTCGCACGCATCGCTTCGAGATGCTGACGCACACGCCGCAAGGCATTCCGGGCGACCCGATCAATGTCGGCCTTGTCGGCACGCAGAAGGAGGTGGTCCACGCCTTTGCCGTTGCCGGCTGGGACACCGCCGACGCCGTCACCCTGAAGACCGCGATCGAGATCGGTGAAAGCGTGCTGTTCGACCACCCCTATCCCGATGCGCCGGTCAGCAGGCTGCTGTTCGATGGCCGTGCCCAGGATCTCGCCTTCGAAAAGCCGGAGGGCATCAGCGCCGACCGACGGCATCATGTCCGCTTCTGGCAGACCGATGCAAGCGGCGACGATGGCCGGCCGCTGTGGCTGGGCTCGGCCAGCTTCGATCGCGGCGTCGGCTTCAGCCACGACACCGGCGCCGTCACCCACCATATCGGCCCCGACATCGACGCCGAGCGCGATTTCCTGATGCGCGACCTGGCCACTGCCGGCATGCTGCTCTCGACCAGCGACATATCGGGCGTCGGCGCCACCAAGGCGGGACGCAATGGCGGCGGCGATCCCTATTTCACGGACGGCGAGGCAATTGTCGGCGTGTTGAAGCAGTTGCCATGACATCGCAAAAGTCAGGTCGTGGTGATCACGATCTTGCCGAACGGCCCTTTCTCCAGATGTTGCAAGGCCTGCGGCACCTCATCGAAGCCAAAAACCTTGTCGATGACCGGCTTGATCGCCAGCGCCTCGATCGCCTGATTCATGCGCTCGAAAGCACGGCGATGGCCGATCGACAGGCCCTGCACGGTGATGCGGTTGCGCATGAAGGGCAGGATGGGAAAGCTGAGCTCCATCGCGCCCAGCAGGCCGATGATCGACAGCCGGCCGTCGGCGGCCAGCGCGTTCAGCGATCGCCGTGCATTGTCGCCGCCGACCATTTCCAGCACGTGGTTCACGCCCAGCCCGTTCGTCAGCTCACGCGCGGCATCGTCCCAGGCCGGTTGCGTGCGGTAGTTGATCCCTTGCCAGGCGCCAAGCTTTCTCGCCCGCTCAAGCTTTTCATCACTGCTTGAGGTGACGATGGCGCGCAGGCCGAACGCAGTGGCGAACTGCAGCGCAAACAGCGACACGCCGCCGGTGCCCTGGATCAGAATGGTCTGACCCGGCACCGGTTTGGTCGCCTCGGCCATGGCGAACCAGGCCGTCAGCGCCGCGATCGGCAATGTCGCGGCCTCGATGTCGCCGAGCGACAGCGGCGCCAGCACCGCGGCGTCCTCGCCGAAGATGACATGATCGGAAAGCATACCCGACAGCGACGACCCCAGCGTGTGCTTATGCAGCACCGGCGGTGCGTCGCCATCCGGCCAATCGGCGATCACCTGGCCAAGCACGCGCTGGCCGACCTGAAAGCGGCTGACGGCACTGCCGACGGACACCACTTCGCCCACCGCGTCGGATGTCGGCACGAAGGGAAAGGCAAGGTCGGGGATCAGCACGCCGTCCACGATCATCTTGTCCTTGTAGTTGAGCGATACGGCCTTGGTCCGGACCAGCAAATCGTGCGGCCCTGGCTCGGGCACCTTGCCTTCCACCTGGCTTAGCCTCGACAGGCCAAAACCGCTCATCTGCCAGGATCTGTTGATTGGGGTGCTCATGTCGTCTCGCGCTCCGTGCATTGATGCCAGGCGAGACATTTATGCCTTTCGATTATAGAAAATAGTGCTTCCGTGCGGTATAATTTGACACTGATTGCGGACTAAAAGTCGACAATAGGAAATCGCCATGGAAACGGCCGACCTGCAAGGCACCGTCGCGTTTGTGCAGGCGGTGGAGGCCGGCAGCTTCACTAGCGCCGGCGAGCGGCTGCATGTGACGAAGTCGGCGATCGGCAAATCGATCGCGCAGCTGGAGCAGAGGCTCGGCGTTCGCTTGTTGAACCGCACCACCCGCAGTCTCAGTCCGACCAGCGAAGGCATCAGCTACTATGAAGCCTGCGTCCGGGCCCTGGCCGAGATCGAAGCCGCACAGTCGCTGCTCGCCTCGCGTCGGCAGGTCCCGTCTGGCCGGCTTCGGGTCGACGTGCCGCTGGCCTTCGGCCGACGCTGCGTCGCTCCCGTGCTGTTCGAGATTTCGAGGAAATTTCCGGACCTGACGGTGGAAGTCTCCTTCAATGACCGCCGCGTCGACCTGATCGAGGAGGGTATCGACCTGGCGATCCGCATGGGCGAACTCGACGACAGCCTGTCGCTTGCGGCCAGGCGCCTCTATGCTCAGCGCTCGGCCATATGCGCGGCTCCCGACTATCTCGACAGGCATGGCCGGCCGCAATCGGTCGAGGATCTCGCCGATCACAGCGTCATTGGCTACGGTCGCGAGGGCATCGTCCGCCCCTGGGTGATCAGACATTCCGACGGCCATCTCGCAACCTTCGTGCCCAAGGCGCGGCTCGTTCTCGGCCATGGCGAACCGATGCTGGATGCGGCGCTCGCCGGCTGCGGCATCGCCTTCCTGCCGACATGGCTGGCCGCCGACAGCCTCAAAAGCGGCGATCTCGAAATGGTGCTGTCGGAATGCCTGGTCGAGAACATCGTCGTGCATGCCGTCTGGCCGGTGACGCGCGCGCTCACGCCAAAGGTGCGGGTTGTCGTCGACGCCCTCGTCGAACATTTTTCGGCGCCGCCCTGGGATGCCGCGTGAGCGAAATACCGGTCATTTCTCAAAAATCACGCCGGACTATTTTCGAAGACCGCGCCACAATGCTATTGACCGCTCATGTTATACGTCGAAATCGCTATCGTGGTCGTCCTCATCTGCGTGAACGGCCTTTTGTCGATGTCCGAGCTCGCCATCGTCTCGTCGCGCCCGGCCAGGCTGAAAGCGATGATCGACCGCGGCACCAATGGCGCCGGCCGCGCCCTTGATCTTGGCTCAAATCCCGGCAAGTTCCTGTCCTCGGTGCAGATCGGCATCACCTTGGTCGGCGTCCTCTCCGGCGCCTTTTCCGGCGCCACGCTCGGCGAACGGCTGGCGCAGTTCCTGGCTTCGACCGGCATCCGCGAGACTGTCGCCGACCCGCTAGGCGTCGGCATCGTCGTTGCTATCATCACCTATTTCTCGCTGATCGTCGGCGAGCTGGTGCCCAAGCAGATCGCGTTGCGTGATCCCGAGCGGGTCGCCGCCAGGGTCGCTCCGGCGATGACCATCCTCGCCACGGTGTCGGCGCCGCTGGTCTTCCTGCTCGACTTCTCCGGCCGCACCATATTGTGGCTGCTCGGTCAGCGCGGCGAAAGCGAGGAAAAGGTCACCGACGAGGAGATCAAGATGCTGGTCGCCGAGGCCGAGCATCACGGCACCATCGAATCCGACGAGCGGCGCATGATCGCCGGCGTCATGCGGCTTGGCGACCGCGCCGTGCGCGCGGTGATGACGCCGCGCACCGAAGTCGACTGGATCAATCTGCAATCCGACGAGGCGGCCATCCGCAAGCTGCTCATGGAAACCCAGCATTCGCGCCTGCCGGCAGGCGACGGCGGCGTCGACGTCATGGTCGGCGTCGTCCAGACGCGTGATGTGCTGGCCGCACTGCTTGCCGGCCGCGTGCTCGATCCGCGCAGGCATGTGCGCGCAGCCCCCATCGTCTACGACCAGGCCGACGCGCTCGATGTGCTGCAGAAGCTAAAGGAATCCGACGTGCCGATGGCGCTGGTGCATGACGAATACGGCCATTTCGAAGGCATCGTCACCCCGGCCGACATTCTGGAAGCCATCACCGGCGTGTTCCGCGCCGACACCGACGCCGGCGACGAGGAAAACGCGGTCAAGCGCGAGGACGGCTCGTGGCTGCTCGCCGGCTACATGCAGGCCGACGAGATGGCCGACATTCTCGGCATCGACCTGCCGGAAAACCGCGATTACGAAACCGTCGCCGGCTATGTGCTGTCGCATATGCACCATCTGCCGGCGACTGGCGAATGCGTCGACGCGCAGGGCTGGCGCTTCGAGGTGGTCGATCTCGACGGCCGCCGCATCGACAAGCTGATCGCCACCCGCCTGGCCGGCGCCCCTCGCGAGGCGGTGCGCTGACGGTCGACGCGATTTGCGGCATTTCGCTCTATCGTTCCCAGAAGGACTTGGCGATCTCTCCCTCGACCTGCTGTATCGTCAGGCCGATATCGTCGATCAGATGCGGATTGTCCTTCGACATTTGCCTGAGCTGCCAGCGAAAGCGTATCCGCTCGCGCCAGGTCCGATCGTGCCAGCTCGCGATGATGCTTCGCAGGGTCTTTAGGAGCCGGCGCGATGCCGGCCGCACGGGCGTTCCCGGCCGCGCTGCACAAGTGAGGGTATTGGTCATGGCAACCTCCATATGGTTTGAGGGCCTAGGGCTCTCGATGAGGTTGAATTCTGCGCGATACGGACGGCGCCGTAATTAAGCCCTCCCAAATAGTTCCCAAAACTTCCAAACGAGCTAGAGCGGCCCTATAGATGCGCCTATGCAGGGATCGCGTTTTGCCTTTGGTCCGTTCGTGCTTGATCCGCATGCGGGAACGCTGCTTCGGAACGATGTCCCCGTTGCCGTCGGCTATCGCGGGCTGAGCCTGCTTGCGGCACTCGTCGGGCGGCCCGGCGAAATCCTCGGAAAAGCCGAACTGATGGACGCCGCGTGGCCGGGCACGGCCGTCGAGGAAGGCAATCTCACCGTCCAGATCGCGCAGCTGCGCAAGCTGCTTGGCCCCGTCGGCGACAACGGCGAATGGATATCCACCGTTCCGCGCGTCGGCTACCGTTTCACTGGGGCCGTCGAACAGCTGGGCGAGGCCAGGCGAAAACCCTTGCCGCTGCCCGACAAACCGTCGATAGCCGTGCTGCCCTTCGTCAATTTCAGCAACGATCCCGAGCAGGATCCCTTCGTGGATGGGTTGACGGAAGACCTGATCACCGACCTGTCCAGAATCTCCGGCCTGTTCGTCATCGCCCGCAACTCGACCTTTGCCTACAAGGGAAAAGCGATGGACGTGCGCGAGATCGCCGGGGATCTTGGCGTGCGCTACCTGTTGGAAGGCAGTGCAAGACGCGCCGCGGGGCGCGTGCGCATCAACGCACAGCTGGTCGACGCGATGAGTGGCGATCATCTGTGGGCGGAACGCTTCGATCGCGGCCTGGAGGATATCTTTGCCGTTCAAGACGAGGTGACGGCCAAGATCGTGGAAGCGCTGCTTGGCCGGCTGCGCGCGCCGCCGCCGCGCAATCGGCCGCGAAATCTGGAGGCCTACGACCTCTGCGTGCGGGCGCGAAAGCTGATCGACGACTCGCCGCAGATGGCGCAGGAAGCGCATCTGATGCTGACGCGCGCGGTGTCGCTCGATCCTGATTATGCCGAGCCCTATCGTTGGCTTGCCATGAACCACTGGATGGGACAGGTGCATTGGGGCGGACCAACCGAGGCTGCCCGCAGCGTTGCCCTGGAGCTGGCGCGCAAGGCGGTGGCGATCGATCCCAACGATGCCGGCTGTCGCTGGATCCTGGCTTATCTGCTTGCCTATGAGCGCAGCTTCACTGAAGCGGATGCGGAATTCGCCAAAGCGATCGAGCTCGACCCGAACGAGGCCGACACCTGGGCGGCATTGTCCGACATCGCGGTCCTGGCCGGACGGGTCGAAGAGGGCCTCGAGCACATCGGCAAGGCGTTCCGGCTGAACCCGTTTCCGGCGAGCTGGTACTATCTGACGCTCGGCCAGGCGCAATATGCGGCGCGCGACTACCAAGCCGCTATCGAGACGTTGCGCCGTGACGAGACCTATCGCACAAGCTCACGCCGTTTCCTGGCGGCAAGCATGGCCCAACTCGGCCGGCTCGACGAGGCGCGCGCAGAGGCTGAACTGTTCCTCGTCGGCAACCCGCATTTCACAACCCATCACTGGGCGACGACCGAGCCATTCCGCGACGCCGCTACGCTCGAGCATTTCGTCGATGGTTTTCGCAAGGCCGGTCTTCCGGAGTGACGCGCCGGCATCCGGCCCGCCCGCAGCAAAGGCGACGTGGTGCGCTAACCCAGTCTAGACGTCGGTATGATCTCGGTGGCGCGACACCTTCTCGCGGTTGCCGCAGGTGCGCATGCTGCACCAGCGCCGCTTGCCGCCTCGCGACGTATCGAGGAAAAGCCAGCCACAGCGAGGGCAGGAATGCAGCCTGTCGCGCGGCAGGGTGAAGAACGCTTCGATGGACAGCATGGCCAGCAACGCGGTGACGGCGTCCGGATCGCGCCACCGGCCAAGGGCAAGCTCCGGCCTGGTGCCATCCAGCTCGATAGACCCGGCGGCAAGCGAGCTTGCCGTGCGCGAGAACAACACGCCGAGCGGTTCGACCGCAGACGGTTTGCCCGCGGCGATTGGATCGAAAACCTGAAATGACGCCTCCCGCATTTCGCGGACCCCTTCCACGAACCGCGCATCCGCTATCTCGGCAACGGCCTGCGCCTGACGATCGTCGGCAAGCCCTGAGGCGCTGAACCAGTTCGCAACATCCCGGACGGACTTGAAGAGTTCATTGTCTGTTGCCGGCGCCCGCCGGTCGAACACGGCGTTCGACAGGTCCAAAGCGGGATGCCCGCCTATGAAGTGATCCGGTACCCATTCGGTGTATTCATCGCCCATGGAACATAACCTCATTAACCGGATTATACGGTTACATGTAACCACTATCATACGGATACGTGGTGTCAAAGCCAGCGCGTCGCCAGATCGGCGCGGAACCCCTGGGAGGGAGAGGATGTGCAGCAATCGTTACAAGACCCGCCACGAAACCATCAATGTCGACGGCCTCGACATCTTCTACCGTCATGCCGGCGATCCCGGCAGACCGGCAATCCTGCTGCTGCACGGATATCCGACTTCGTCGCACGTCTATCGCAATGTCATCGAACCGCTGGCGGAGACAGCCTATGTGGTGGCGCCGGATCTGCCCGGTTTCGGCTTTTCGTCCGCCCCTTCCATCGATGCCTATGACTACACGTTCGACAACCTGGCCAGCACGATCGAAGCCTTCATCGAGGCCCTCGGCCTCCAGCGATTCTTCCTCCACATCACTGACTTCGGCACGCCCGTCGGCTATCATCTCGCCACACGGCGGCCGGATCGCATCCTCGGCCTGATCGCCCAGGACAGCAACGCTCATGACGAGGGGCTGGGACCGGAATGGGACGCGCCGAAGGCGTTCTTCGCCGAACCGACTGAAGAAAACCGCGCCAGACTGCCGGACTGGATGAATTTCGAGGGGACCCGAAACCAATATATCGGCGGTCTCCCCGAGCGTCTGAAAGTGTTGTTTCCGCCCGAGGGTTGGTATCTCGATACGGAGCGCCTGGCGAGGCCCGGCAACACCGACATTCAGTTCGAACTCTTCACCGATTATGGCTCGCACATCGCGCGCTTCCCGGCCATCCAGGCCTATCTCCGCGACCAACAGCCAGCATGCCTGGTGCTGTGGGGGCGCCACGACGCCTTCTTCGCGCTGGACGAGATCATGGCCTACAGCCGCGATCTCGACGCCGTCGAAATCCATGTCTTTGAGAGCGGGCACATGCTTCTCGAAACGCATCATCGCCAATGCGCGGCTCTCATCGCTCACTTCATGCACGAGGTGGAGACTGGGGTATTTCGCGATCCTGCGGGGCGTTGAACGTCGACGTTCAAACCGCCACTTCGATGGGCTCGGCAAGCCTGGGATTGGCCCGCGCGGCGATCAGGCAGCCGGCGACGATCAGGCACGCTCCCGTCAGCGTGGTCCAGGTCGCCTCCTCGCCGAAGAAGAACCAGCCAAGCGCGACCGCCCAGATGAAGGCCGAGTATTCCGTCGGGATCAGATATTGCGCTTCGGCGCGGGCGTAGGACCAGCTCATCAGGAATTGCCCGGCGAGCGACAGCACCGTCACCCCGGCCAAAGGAAGCCAAAGATCGCTCGGCAGGGCGACGGCAAGCCAGGGTGCCGCGAGGCCGAGCAGGATGGCAACGCAAAGGTTCTGGAACAGCATGATCTCGATCGGCTTGGCCAACTGCGCCTGTTGCCGGGCGAGGATCAGATTGTATCCGTAGAACACGGTTGATACGAGCACCGCTGCCGTGCCGAGCATGGCGTCCTGCGAATAGTCTGCCTGCCCGAACTGGCCGGCCATGATGATGGCGACGCCGGCGATGCCGGCCAACGATGCCCAGACAGCCTGGCGTCGGATCCGTTCGCCCAGCAGCAGCGCGGCGAGAAACAGCGCAAACAAGGGCGCCACGAAGCTGAGCCCGATCGCCTCCGCGAGCGGCAGCCTGGCCAAGCCCCAGAAGAAGGATATCAGCACGACGCCGACAATTGCGGCACGCAGCGCATGCAGCCTCAGCACCGGAATGGTCGGCTTTAAGCGTGGTCCCGCCAACCAGGCTGCGCCCGCGACCACGGCCGCGACCATGCTGCGCCACAGCAAGGTGTTGTAGACCCCGACCGCGATGACCAGGATCTTCATCGCCGCATCCATCCCGGACAGCAGGAAGATCGCAAGCGCGCATACGAGCACCGGGATCATCGGGGAAACGGCGCCGGTCAGGCTGGATGTCTTCACGGCTTCACTCATGTGACGGATCGCAGCCGGATATATCAGGGCAAGGGTCGCGACCAGATGGCAGCCCGGTCGATGTAGCAGTCCAACCCCGATTGGGCCGAGGCTATCGTGACATCAGGGTATCAGCACCATGCCGGCGAGTTGAACGAAACGGACCGCCTCGCCGACTGCATCATCCGGCCACGGCAGGCGACGCACGCACCCATGGCACAGATCGAATTGAGCGGGCGGGTTGCCGACGCAGCTGGCCCGTCGCATGTTGCCGGTTGTCTGCAGACGGATCGGAAAAAATGCACCGCATGGCTTCGGGCGACCTTTATCAGACCTACGATCTTGGTGACTTGCGCATCACCTCCTTGCGCGATGGCTATGTCGACATGCCGATCGGACGGCTTCGGCAACCCGGCGACAAGCCATTTGGCGATGAATTGCCGCAACAAGTCGCATTGGTTGGTGGTCAACTCAGACTGTCCGTCAATGCCTTCGCGATTGACGATGGAGACGGAATCATCCTGATCGATACCGGTGCCTCGAACGCCTGGCATCCCACCATGGGCCGACTTCCCGAGGCGCTGGACGAAGCTGGCATCGATGCCGGACGAGTCCGTGCCGTCTGTTTCACCCACACCCATCTCGACCACATCCATGGTCTTGTGCTTGCCGACGGCCGCGACGCTTTCCCGCGCCTGGCGCGTTTGCTCGTTCCCGGGGAAGAACTCGGCTTTTTTCGCGCCGAAGCGCGGCTCGAACGATTTCACAGCATGGCGGAACCCTTCGAGGCCGGAGACCGTATCGGGACACATGTCGACATTGTCGAAGCCCATGGCCATGAAGCGGGACACAGCTGCTTTCGTGTTTCGAGCGGTGGCGAACGCATTCTGATTTGGGGCGACACCGTTCACGTCCCATCGCTTCAGTTCGATCGACCTGAGGTGACGTGGGAATTCGATGCCGATCAGGACCAGGCGCGCGAAAGCCGGTTGCGGTTGCTGGCGCTTGCTGCCGACGATCATGTTTCGTCGCCGGCGCGCATCTGGATTCGCCCGGTATCGGCCGCGTCGTCCGATCCGGCGCCAGCTTTCGGTTTGAGCCGCTATAATTGAAAAAGGGCGGCGCAAGCGCCGCCCCGGATCCTTGGGAGGATAATTCGAACCGGCGGTCAGGCCGCCTTGACTTCCTCGGCGACGGCGTCGGCCTGACGCGCTGCCTTGAGCACCTTGGCCCACCAGGCAACGTCGTTGACCAGCGCCGTGGCGGCCTGGTTCAGATGCTCGAGGTCTTCCAGCTTCTTCTCGCCCTGGCGGACGGCGAGGAAATCGCCCCAGGCGATATGGACGGCCGACTTGACCGGCGCCATCTGCAATTCGACGGCATGAAGGCGGAGCTGTTCGACGGCGCGAGCGCCACCGACGCTGCCATAGCCGACGAAGCCGGCCGGCTTCTTGTTCCATTCGTTGGCGGCGTAGTCGATGGCATTCTTCAGCACCGCCGTCGGGCCATGATTGTATTCGGCGGCGGTGAAGATGAAGCCGTCGAATTCGGCGACCTTCTTCTGCCAGCGCTGTGCCACTTCGTTCTGCGACGGCGCCCATGCGGAGGATGCGACTTCGTCGAAGAACGGCAGCGGGAAGTCGCGAAGGTCGACGATCTCGACATCGATGTCGGCATGCGACTTGGCGATCTTGGCGATCCATTGGGTTGGCACATCGGCGAAACGAGCGGCGCGCGTCGATCCGACGACGATGGCAATTTTGGGTTTGGACATAAGGGCTCTCCTTGCACGAAGTACTGGTATCATTTGGATACCTGCGCTATATGAGATACTGCAAACGCGATGCACAAGAAGGCACTTTTTTGTTACCGAGGCACCCACACCGCTCCGAAGACTGCCGCGCCATCTCGGAAATCCTGCAGCGCGTCGGCGACAAATGGACCGTTCTGGTCGTCGGCAAGCTGGGCGACGGACCGCTGCGTTTCAACGAATTGCGCGCAGCCGTCGGCGGCATCTCGCAGAAGATGCTGACCACCACCTTGCGCGGGCTGGAGCGTGACGGCTTCGTCACCCGCACCGTGTTTCCAACCATTCCGCCGCGCGTCGATTATGAGCTGACCGAGCTCGGCCACGAGCTGCTGATCCCCGTCAGCGCACTGAGCGAATGGGCGCGCGCCAACACCATGCGCGTCAAGGCGGCGCGCGAAAAATTCGACGGCGCCCGCGTCTGAAACCCTTGCGCGGCAAGGGATTCAGCCCCGCACGCAACATCCGGCTTGTCTGATCGGAAATTCTATCTCGGCTGCGCGGATCGTGCCCGGATGCAAGCGCCGTTTTGGCTGGCGGATTGCCGCTCATGCGGTCCCCTGACGGCTGCCGCTCAGGCTCCTGATGCGCGCACATCGCATCGCGCGGCGGCACAGGTATCACACCGTGCGCCCCGCTCGCCGGGAGCCTGTCCTCCATGCGTGCAGGCGACGCGCGAGATGTCTTCCTTCACCTCCGCGTAAGCGGTCACGCCGAGCAGGCAGGTCGTCGCGACCAGGGCTGCCACGAGCCAACCGTTCAGCAGATGTTGACGCATTGTCTCTCCTCCGATTGCAGCAGGATCGGGCTTGGAGGCAACCGTTGGATGTCACGAAAAGCGCCTCCCGCACGGGCGCTGTTACAAACGGCCATACCCGGCTCGCTCTACCTGATCCCAGCTATGTCGGCGGCAACCGATCCATGGCAGACTGGGTACGATCGGTTGGGTATTTTCCGCCCGGCTGCTACAGGTGAAAGCCGCCATTCGCGTCGAGGTTCATGTCGTCCAAGGAACATCCCGCCATCGACCTGCCATCGGAAGCACTGCTGCCGAGCCCGCTGCTTGTCGTCGAGGACGAGCCGATGATGCAGGTGCGGTTGCGCTCGATCCTGAGGGGCCTTGGCTACGCTCAGGAGGAGCTGTTTTTCGCCGGGTCGATCGCGCAGGCCAAGGCCCTGCTCGTCGACCAACCCTTCGCCATGACGCTGGTCGATGTCGGCCTGCCCGATGGCAACGGCATCGACCTCATCCGCTCCCTGCACGAGCACGACGCGGCGCTGCCGATTCTCGTCATCTCGGCCTGGAGCAACGAAAACACCATCCTCGAAGCCCTGCGTGCCGGAGCGACCGGCTATCTCTTGAAGGAGCGCGACGACGTCGAGCTGTCACTTTCGATCCGCAGCACCATTCGCGGCGGCGCGCCGATCGATCCCTTCATCGCCCGGCGCATCCTGGAACTGGTGTCGGCGCCGGCGTCATCCGGGCGCGCCCGTTCCTCCACCGACAGGCCGGGGCGCGGCAAGCCCGCGCTTGCGCCGCCGCCTCCCTTGACGCCGCGCGAGGTCGAGATCCTCAACCTCGTTGCCAAGGGGCTTACCAATCGAGAGATTTCGGGGGTCCTTTCCCTTTCCAGGTTCACGGTCGAATGCCACATTCGCAACATCTACAAGAAGCTGTCGGTCAAATCCCGGACGGAAGCGATTTTCGAGGCGCGGTCGCAAGGCTTCTTGCCCTGATATTCCTGCTCCTCGCGCCGGGCGGCATCGCCCTCGGCGCCGACGGGGCCGTGCCGTTCAAGACGATCGAGGCCGTTCGATCCGGCTGGGACGCCGCCGCGCCGCCGGCCGCCGGCTGGACCAGCGTGACCTTGCCCGATGACTGGGCGACGCGCTGGCCCGGTTTCGACGGCGTGGTCTGGTATCGCCTCACCTTCGACAGGCCCGACGCGGCCGAGCCGCTAGGCCTCGCGCTGAACTACTGGACACTGGCCGGATCGATCTCTGTCAACGCCGCGGAACTCGGCCGCGACGAATTCCTCGTCGAGCCGTTGACGCGCTCATGGAACGTGCCCCGCTACTGGCAGCTCGCTTCCCCGGTCCTGCATGCCGGCACCAACACGCTGCTGATCAGGGTCTCGGGCCTAGCGCCGTACCAGCCAGGCCTTGGTCCGGTCCTGATCGGCCCGCCTTCGGCGACGCGTGCCCATTTTGTCCAGCAATTCTGGATTCGCCGCGAACTGCCGGTCTTCTATCTCGGCGTCACCGCGGCGCTTGGCACCTTCTTCTTCGTCGTCTGGCTGCTGCGCCGAAGCTTGAAGGCCTATGGCTGGTTCGCCCTGATGACGATTGCGTGGTTTTGCTATTCGCTCAATTTCGTGGTGACGAGCCCCTGGCCGTTCGCGGCGACCGACACCTGGCAGCGTTTTATCATGCTCTCCTTCATGGTCATGGCCGCCGCCTTCGTGCTGTTTGTCATCCGCTTTGCCGAGCGCCGCTTTCCCAGGGGGGAAGCCGTGCTGTGGGCCGCGCTGGCGATCGGCGCCGCGGCCCTGTTTGCCACACCGCATTCCCAACTCGGCCCGATGCTCAACCTGCTGGCCTTGTTCTGGTCGCTGCTTTACATCGGCGCCTGTTTCCTGTCGATCGGCCTGACCTGGCGCAGCAATCGGCTGGACCACATCGTCCTTCACATCGTCAACGCGCTCACCATCGTGGCCATCCTGCATGACCTGATGACCTATCTCGGCATCCTTCTTGGCAATGTCTACTACGTCACGCTGACATCCCACTTTCAGATGGTCGGCATGGCGCTGGTGCTGGCCTGGAACTTCGTCGCCAACATGCGCCGCATCGAGGGGTTCAACGATGAGCTCACGGCCAAGATCGAAACCGCCAGGGAAGAACTCGCCCTCACGCTGCATCAGCAGCATGAGGTCACCCTGGCCAACACCAGGCTGGCCGAGCGCGTCTCCCTTTCCCACAATCTGCACGATGGCATGGGCGGCACCCTGGTCAATTCGATCGCCATGCTGGAGCATGCGCCGCAGAACCTGCCGGCCGATCGCTTCCTGTCCGTCCTCAAGGAACTGCGCGACGAGTTGCGGGTCATCATCGACACCGCCGCCGACGACCAGACGGGCGGCCAGTCGCTGGCCGAGTGGATCGCGCCGCTGCGCCGCCGCCACACGCTGGCATGCGAAAGCCGCGACATCGATTGCGTGTGGAACCTGACCGGGCTGGAGGACTGCCACCTGTCGCTCGCGCGAAGCCTCGATCTCGTCCGCATCCTGCAGGAAGGCCTGACCAACGTGCTCAAGCACAGCCAGGCAAGCCGCGTCGTCATCGACCTGCACCGGCGCGGCGAGACGCTGAGCCTGGCCATAAACGACAATGGCGTCGGCTTCGATGCCGCCTCGCAAGCGCCCGTCCCGGGCACCGGCCTGCGCTCGATGCGGGCACGGGCCGGACGGCTGGGCGGTACGCTCGACACGCGGTCGCGGCGCGGCGAAACCGTGCTGGCCTTGCATGTGCCCGCGGCCTGACCGGCCGATCCCGGCGCGGCGGGCATAGCTAGTTTCAACGATATCCGGCCTTGGTCTCGGGTGCTATGCCCGGGGACATGCACGACTGCGTCGGTGCTGATCTGGGGAGCTTGGCCTTGACAGGAATTGCCATCGTCTCGAAGCGAAGCCTGCTGCGCTCGACCGCTCTCGCGACCTGCCTCCTGGCCCCCCTGGCCTGGAGCCCCGCCATGGCCGACGGTGCTGGCGGACATGGCGCGACCAACTCCGCGGGCCGGGGCGGCGGCCAGGGTGGTGGCGGGAGCGGCGCAGGCGCAGCCGGAACCGGCGGCACCGGGGGAGTTTTGGGCGACGGCGGCAGCAGCGGCAGCAATGGCAGTGTGGCCGGTTCCGGCGGTTCCGGCGGAACCGTCCGCGTCGACGGTGCCGACGGTGGCGTCGGCAGTTCCGCTGCCACCCTGATCAACGATGGCGGCTTCATCACGGGAGGCGGTGGCGGTGGCGGCGGCAGCAACGGAGGTGTCGGC
>NZ_RZTG01000022.1:0-66770 GCF_003997175.1 Mesorhizobium sp. Primo-A | reverse complement strand
GACATGAACGCCTCTAATCGGTCAATTGTGATCATCTTCTAATCCTTGTAACCAGAGATGCGCAATAGTTTTCTTTTGCAGTCATTCGTAATCAGCCGCACGGTGAAATCCGCCTGTTTTCCCACCTCTCTGTGGGAGCAGTCCCCGTGTAGCCGGCTGCTGAAAGATCGCTTGACGTCATTTGACCGGCGGGAATGGACCCGCCCTGTGCTTTTGCCGGCGACCGTCTTGATCAGCGACGCGCGAGAGTCGCGAGCCTGCAGAAGAGGGCGCTGTCGCCGAACGCGCCAGATTTGGAAGTTGTGGCTAGCCCTTGGAAAACGCCGCCTTTGATTCTGGAGATCGGAAGCCCCGGTTCAATCTCGCTCTCGACCGTGAGTTCGACGACGCCGAGGCTGGAGCACACCGATCGCAATGTTTCGCCGCCAGTGACGAGCAGCGTTCCGGGCTTTGGCAAACCGTCAAGAAGCGACGCAAACACCTTGCCGATATGATCTGCAATCGCGTGGCGATCACCCGATGCAACCACAGTGACAACCGACGGCGCACCTCGCATGATCCGTTTTGCCAGATCCCTTTTCGCTTTGTCGATGTCGCGTTCCACAACGATATGCCCATCAGCATGCTTGGTGGCAAACGAGGCCACCTGTCCCGCCGTGACTTCGTGATTTGTGCCGACAAGGCCCAGGAACGGGGCGGGCAGTGCCGGAACAGGCTTGTGTGGTATGCTCAGGTGTCGCGCCAGCGCGGCAGCCAGGCCGCCCGTACCAACCCAGAGTGTCTGCGGCGCGCTCGCCGTTGCAACGATTTCGTCCAGGTCCTTGTCCGTTTCGGCGTCGTAGAGTGTGAGGAAATGAACCGGCCGCGTGCCCGGTACCGACCGGCCAGAGGAAAAGCGCCGACCGAGGCCGGCGAGGATGTCGGGACCGACCATTTCGGGCCGATCGAGCCGCCATTGACGCCCAAGGCGTGTAACACGGCCCTGAAAGGGGAACGCGGGCGCCAGTACAACCCGCTGGTACGCACCTTCGACGATGCAGGCTTCTATTTCGGCAATGACGTGACCGCGCAAAAGGCTGTCGATCTTCTTGAAGCTCAGCTGTCCGGCGGCCAGCCATGGCGCGAACTTCAAGTGTCTGGCGACGGCCGTTGTCTCGGCGCCCTCACGTGTGGCGATATCGACAGCCGAACGGCCCGAGAGCCTACGATCCAGTTGCCAGCTCACGCCGACACCTTGGCCTGGCGAGGCGAAGCAAACCGCGCTGTCCAGAGCGCCGGTCAGGTCGTCCGCGATGATCCGGATATCGACAGTCTCAAGAGCGCTCAATTGAAGAACCCGAACGGCTGACGCGCACGACGCGGACGTTCACATCGAGCGTCCGAAGATTGCTGAGGTTGGCCTGATCGATGCCGTCATCGGTAATGATCTGGTGGATGTCGGCCAGGCGGCAGATGGTGCAGAAATTCGGAGTGGTGAATTTGGAATTGTCGGCAAGCACGACCACCCGTCGCGCCGCGGCGATCATCGCCTGCTTCATCGCCGCGACCTCGAGCGAGGTCTCCGTGAGCATGTCCCCGGTGATGGCGTGAGTGCCCAGAATTGCCACATCGGCGTGGATGGTACGCAGGAAATTCTCGCCAGGCTGGCCAACCAGAGTTAGAGAACCCGGCTTGCAGGTGCCTCCAAGCATGACGAGGCGTACTCCCGGCACGGTTGCAAGTATCTGCGCGATCGCGAGACTGTTGGTGACGGCCGTAAGCGAAATGGGCGCGGCGGCGATGGCGCGGGCGACTTCCAGAACAGTCGTGCTTGCGTCGAAAATGACACTCTGCCCGGGGCGAAGTTCCGACATCATGGCTGCGCCTATGGCCTCCTTCTCAGCCCTGGCGAAGTGTGCGGCAGTGGCGAGATCTGGCTCGAAGGTGGCGAGTTCCGTGCGTTGAAGCATCGCTCCGCCATGCGTTCGCTCCAATGCTCCCTGCCGTTCAAGCGTCTCGAGGTCGCGCCGTATGGTCGAAGGTGACGCGCCGATGAGATCAATGAGTTCCTGAACGCCGACGGTTCCTTCCCGTTTGAGGCATTCGAGAATGAAAGCATGGCGCTTGGCCGGAATTAGATCGACCCGTCCACGCCCGCCATCGTCTTCCCATGACCCGGCGGACGCTGAGGGCCCGGTATCTTCCACCGTTGATTTTCGAACATTCCTTGCCACGTTCGTATCTCCGCACAGTGCAGCAACACGCTCGCCGGAATCATGGCGAGCCCAGCATCGCGAATATCACGAATTCATTCGGCGAGCCCACTGGTTTGTCATGGCGATGAGCGAATTCCTATCGCTTTTGGCCTTGTTAGAATTATTTTGACTGATTTTGACCATATGTGATAAGCGATGACCGTCAATCCTCGTCAATTGGCACTGACAAGTGCGCAGTTCTTGTCAAAAAAATGGGAATTAAAGTCAGCGATTCAGAGCGCTTGGGCTCTGTCGCGAACCGGGTTGGAGGAACCATGTCTTTCTTGTCGAAGCTGAAATCGGCCCTTGTCGGCGCCGCTGCCGCGGCCTTCTTGTCAACGGCGGCCCTAGCTGCCGATGAACCCACGGTCGGCGTTGTCGTGCCGACCCTGGATGCGCAATTCTGGAATAGCTATGTCGCTTTCATGAAGAAGGGAGCGGATGAGCTTGGTGTGAAGCTCGTTGTCCTCAATGCCGACAACAAGCCTGACCAGATGGTCAAGTCGCTTGAGGACCTGGTGGCCCAGAAGGTCGACGGCATTGTTTTCACGCCCTATTGGGCCACTGCCGCTCGCGGCCTTACCTTGGCCAAGGAAGCCGAGATACCGGTCATCCTCACCGACAGTTATCCGGATTTTTCGCCTCAAACCGAGCGTTTCCCGAATTACATTGCCTTTATCGGGCCGAGCGATGAGGACGCCGGATACCAAATGGCCAAGGCGCTGTTCGCCGCCATCAAGCCGGGGCCTGATGGCAAGAAAGTGATCGGCGTGGTGAACGGCACCGCCGGCACCTCGGTCGCCATTGATCGCCGCAAGGGGCTGGAAGACGCTCTCAAGGAAGCGCCCGATGTGCGCGTCGCCGGCGAAGTCGATGGCAATTTCGTCCGTGATACGTCACAGACCGCATTTGAATCCCTCTTCCAGGGCAACCCGGACATCACCGGCGTCTGGGCCGCGAATGGCGGCACCGCGACCGGCGTGATGGCTGCGCTCAAGAACCATGGGAAAGCGCCCGGCAAGGACGTTATGGTCGTCGGAATGGATCTCAACCCCGAGAATGTCGATGCGGTAAAGTCCGGCGACCTGCTTTTCGATATTGGCGGTCATTGGCTTCAGGGCGGCTTCGCCCTTGTCGCCCTTTTCGATCAGATCAAGGGTATTCCGGTTCCCGCCGGCGCCGACAATGTCAAGCTGAAGCTGCTGCCGCTGACCAAGGATCGCGTTGCGCAGTTCGAGAAGGACTTTCCCGGCGGCGTGCCGACATATGATTTCCGGCAGCACTCGCGCTTCTACAACAAGGACGCCAAGCCGGCCGTGTTCGAGATGCAGTATAGCAACTGAACGTCCGATTGGACCTGCCCGCAATCCCACGGTTGCAGGCAGGCCCTGCCTGGCATTTGGGCGTAGTCAATGATGACACTTGCTGCGAGCGACCTGCGCAAAAGCTACGGCCAGACACGTGCCGTGGTCGGCGTATCCGTAGTGCTTCGGCCCGGCATGGTTCACGCCATCGTCGGCGAAAACGGGGCCGGCAAATCGACGACCTTGCGTATGCTTGCGGGCGCAGAGCGGCCTGACAGCGGCGTCATGACGTTGGATGACGCAAGCTATGCACCACCAAGCGTCATCGGTGCGGCGGCCCTTGGCGTATCGCTTGTATACCAGGAAATCACGATCAACCGTTCGCTGACTGTTGCCGAAAACATCTTCATCGATCGCCTGCGGCAGTTCGCCGGCCCCCTCGGCTTTATCGATCGCAGACGTATGGAAGCCGCGTCGCAAGCGATCCTGGAACGGATCGGCGCGCAAATATCAGTCTCTGCCGATACAGGCCGCCTCAATCTCGGCGAGCTGAAATGCATCGAGATCGCTCGAGCGCTGTCTACAAATCCGAAAATCCTGCTTCTGGACGAATCCACCGCCTATCTCGATCATCGAGAGGTTCAGGCTGTCCTTCGCGTCATCAGCGAACTCAAGGGGCAGGGGATGACCGTCGCCTTCGTGTCTCATCATCTCGACGAGGTGCTTGCGGTCGCGGATGAATTGACGATCCTGAAAGACGGGCAATATGTCGGAACCTATCGCACGACCGAGATCGAGCCGAATGAAATTCATCGCCGCATGGTGGGGCGCGAGCTCGCCAGAAGCATCTATCCGCCGCGGCCGCCGGGAGATCCAGGCAAGCCTGTTGTCTTCGAAGCCTCCGAGGTCGCCGTTGGGCGAGAACTCGGCGGCGTCAGCCTGGATGTGCATGCCGGCGAAATCCTCGGCCTTGCCGGATTGAAGGGCGCTGGCGCCGAGGCGCTGTTCGCAGCCATTTGCGGCGACTTGCCCTTGCGTGGTGGCTCGATGAAGCTTGCGGGTGGTTCTTATGCGCCGTCGAGTCCGACTTTCGCCTGGGGACAGGGCGTCGCCTACCTGCCGGGTGACCGTCACAATGAGGGCCTGATCGCCGACTTCAGTATCCTCGACAATCTGGTGATGGCCCGCCCGCCGCATCATGGGCCGTTCTTTGATCGCGCCGCTGCCACTGCTATCGCGGGTGACCTGATCGCCCAGATCGGCATCAAGACACAAAGCGTCGATTCGTCCTGCCGTTCGCTCTCGGGCGGTAATTTGCAAAAGGTGGTGATCGGCAAATGCCTGGCTGTCCAGCCGCGCTTGCTCCTGCTCAACAATCCTACACGCGGGGTCGATATCGGCGCCCGAACGGAAATCTATCGCCTCGTCAGGCAGAAGGCGGCGCAGGGCCTCGCCGTGATCCTGTCATCAGAAGACATGCCCGAACTGATCGGTATGTCGGACCGCTTGCTGGTGCTCCGGCAAGGACAAATTACGCATCGCATCGAGACGGCAGCCGATGCCACCGAGCATGACATTATTGGACATATGGCCTGACCATGGAAACGAACGTGACCTCGATCGCCACCAAGACACCGAACGCAACCAGGGAACCCGGCGTCAATGCCAAGTTCGAAGTCGTCAAACGCGGCTTTCCGCTTGCCATGCTCGTCCTGCTCATTGTGATCTTCTCGATGGCCTCGCCACGCTTCCTGACCTTCAGCAACCTTCTCATCGTGCTTCAACAGGGCACGGTGCTGCTGGTTGCTGCGCTCGGCATGACCTTCGTCATCATGGCCGGTTCAATCGATCTTTCGGTCGGTTCAATTGTTGCACTCGCGGCATTGGCAGCCGCATTGACAGCTGACAGCCTTGGCGCCGCGGCGATCATTCCCGCCATTGCCGTCGGTGCTGTTGCCGGATTGATCAACGGTGTTCTCCTGGCCAAAGGCAAGGTGCCGTCCTTCATCGCAACCATGGGAGCGATGGTGGTCTATCGCGGCATCGTGCTGCTTTTTACACGTGGCGCTCCTGTCTCGATCGAGGATGAGCAATTCCTTGATGTCTATACCAATCGGACTTTGGGCATTCCGCACTCCGTGATCATTGGCCTGGTGCTAATGGTTGTCGCGTATGGCATCATCAACAGGACGGTGTTCGGGCGCGAGGTTCGCGCCATAGGCGGTGGGGAACGTGTCGCCATTCTAACGGGCATTCAGGTCGCGCGCGTGAAAATCTATATGTATGTGCTTCTCGGTGCCTTGTGCGGCATTGCCGGCTTGCTACAAGCCGCGCGCGCCATGGCCGCCACCGCCCAACTCGGGGAGGGGCTTGAACTGGACGTCATAGCCGCGGTGGTCGTCGGCGGAACACCATTGACTGGAGGCGTAGGCAGTGTTGTCGGTACCATGCTGGGCGTTTTGATCATCACTCTGCTTTCCAACGGCATGAACATGGCCGGTGTCGATCCGTACCTTCAGAATATCGTCAAGGGTACGGTTTTGGTCTGCGCCGTATTCGTGACCATTGATCGCAAGAAGATCGGCATCATCAAGTGAGCGGAAGCGTCGACATGCGGTTGGGGGAGATCTTGCGCCTTCTTAGCGGATCTTCGCGCACTCGACGTTGTATATCCAGTCTGCGGCAGTTCGTTTCACGGCCTCTCGATGGACGCTGACCGGGCCTGTGAATAGACTGCCACTGCGATCAGGGTCAGCAGGCCGATGAACCAATATTGCCAGGCTTGCGACAGGCCCAGGAAAACCATCGATGAATTGACTTCCTGGATCAGGACGGCGCCAAGCAGCACGCCGATGAAACTGCCGCGTCCGCCAAAGAGACTGGCTCCGCCGAGGACCACTGCGGCAATGCTGCCCAGCGTGTATTCGATGCCCTGATTGGGATCGCCGATGCCGAGCTGCGCCACCACCATCATGCCCCCAAGCGCTGTGAGCAAGCTGCAGGCGATGAACGCGCCGACGACGGTCCAGCCTGTGCGCACACCAATATGCGCCGCTGCCTTCTCGTTAGAGCCAACGGCGCGCAAGCTCATTCCCCAACGGCTGTAGCGCAAACCGACTTCGAGGATGATTGCCAGGACCAGCGCGACGATGAACACGACCGGAATGCTACCGATTGTGGCTTTGATGGTATCCATGACGGTGGCGCTGATGGCTCCATCGGGATAGGGCCGCAGCAACACCGAGATGCCCTGAATGATGATGTAAACCCCTAGCGTCGCGGCGACGGAGGTGAAGTTCCCGAACCGAACCAAGGTCCCGCTGGTCAGGCCGACGAGGGCTGCGGCGCCAAACACGGCCAACACGCCAACGATTATCGTTCCCATGCCGGCACCTTCATTCAAAAAGAATGACGCGATGACGAGGCTCAAGCCGATCAACGGTCCGACCGACAGATCGATCCTGCCGGTGAACACTGCGCACATCTGGCCAAAGGAGACGAACGCCAGTGCTGCGGAAAGGAACAGGATCTTCTCGATGTTGAAGCCTGAGACGAAACGAATGTTGTGGCCAGACGCTACCAGGCCCAGCAACACGATTAGCCCGGCAAGCACGAAGCTTGGAACATAGTCGCCGGCGGCAACCATTCGCAGCCAAGAGCGCGTAGTGCCGGATCTGTCTCGTCCTTGCTGGTCGGTCTTGCGATGGGTGGTGGCCGTTATCATGGTCCGGCCGATATTGGCCTCATTGACGTCTTGGCCTGAGAGTTCGCCCACGACGTGCCCACGGGAGAAGACCAGCACGCGGTCGCATAGGCCCTCAAGCTCGACGATATCGGATGAGACGATAACCACCAATGTCCCGCGCGAAGCGACGTCACGCAGGATGCGATAGATTTCGGCGCGGGCACCCACGTCAACCCCGGCTGTCGGCTCCTCTGCCAGCACGAGTGAAGCCTCTGCCAGGAGAGCTCGTGACAGGATCGTCTTTTGCTGGTTCCCGCCAGACAGCGTGGCGACATTCTGCTCGATCGATGCCGCGCGAATGTTCAGGTCCACTCGCTGGGCTTCCATTTGCCGCCGTTCGAGCGAACGGTTCACGACGCCAAAGTTCGCGAAACGTGACAGGGCCGAGATGGTACCGTTTTCGCGCACGGAAAGACTGGGAAAAAGGCCTTCATGCTGGCGGTCGGGAGACAGATAGATAATGCCGGCACTACGAGCGGCACCCGGGTTGCCGAGCGGCACGGTCTTCCCGTCCAGAGTGACGGCTCCACGGGCATTTCCAAGACCTGCCAGCGAACGCAGGAAGTCGCTCTGGCCGTTTCCGGTAATGCCGGCGATACCAACGATCTCGCCGCCACGCGCCGACATGTTGATGTCTACGAAATCAGCGCCCGAAAGCCCTTTGACCTCAAGAACACTTGCGCCACTCATGACACCGGATGATTTGGGCGGAAATTGCTTGGTAACGGTGCGTCCGACAATGAGGTTGAGGATCTGGTCATCGCTGACATCGCGCACAGGTGCCGATCCCTTCACTTCTCCGTCACGCATGACGGTGACAGTGTCTGCGATCTGTCTGATTTCCTGCAGCCGATGCGAAATGTAGATGACCGCCGCGCCGCGAGCCGCGGCTTGGCGCACGTTGCGAAACAGGATATCGACAAGGTCGGCTGTCAAAGCCGCGGTGGGTTCGTCAAGAATGAGGATCTTCGGGTCGATCGCAAGCGCCTTGGCAAGTTCTATCAGTTGGCTTTGTGCTATGTCGACATCACACAGCCGGGTCTTGGGATGAACGGCAGAGCCAACACGATGGAGTTGGGCGACTACCCAGTCATTGGCATTCGCATAATCCGTTCGAAGCGCTGCTGGAACTGCAAGCAGCAGGTTTTCAGCCACCGTCAGATCAGGAAGCACTGCCGGGTGCTGATGCACGATGGCGAGCCCGAGCCGTTGCGCCTGTGCCGCGCTCAAGCGATCTACAGTTTGTCCGCATATTTCGATCGAACCCTGATCGAAGCTCAAATTTCCGGAGGCAATGCCCATCAATGTCGACTTGCCTGCGCCATTTTCTCCCAGAAGCGCATGAACCTCGCCACATCGCGCGTCAAACGAGATGTCCTTCACGGCGACGACATTGCCGAAACGCTTCCACACGCCTTGCATGCGCAAACCCAACGGGCTGTCCAACGCAGTACTGGTCGGCGTTGCCCTGTCAGCCTGAAGCTGCTCGACGGTGGCCATGGGTCGATCCTCCTAAGTGACTTCCATCATCCTGCTTGAGGAGATGAAGGGGCGGACAGAAGCCCGCCCCTTTTGGCTCGAGATCAGAGACCGCCCTTGAGGGCTGCCAGGACCTGTTCGTCAGGCAGGCTGGTGCCGTTTGAAGCGGATTCAGGAAGCTTCGGATTGCAGAAAACCGTTCCGGCAAGCGAATCCTCGAGCTGGAAGTTCGTCACTTCCTTCACACCGGCCTCGGCCACCGTATGCTTGGTGCCGTTGGGGTCGGTTATGACGAGCGGCTGATCCATCTTGCCGCCGGCTGCCTCGGCGATCGCCCAGCGTACGGCCAGACGTACGTTCCACTGCTCGGCGCTGTTTGTCGTGTACTGGAAGGTGGACTTCGCGTCGGCGTCATGCAGCTTCTTCCAGGTGCAGCCGAACACATTGGCGTCTTCACCGGCAATAAGCGGAAGCGGCCGACCGGCGCGTTCGAAGACGCCCGAGGCGACAACGCCCATGCTGAGGTCGGCGATGACACCGTCGATCTGCGGATACTGGGCAATCAGCGCGCCCAGTGATTTGGCGACCATGCTGGAATCCCAATTCGTCACTTCGAACGGCTTCTGCCCGATCTGGACGATGCCCGGATAGTCCTTGAACGCTTCGAGGATGCCATCGGCGCGCTCACGGCTCTGGCTGGTTCCGGCAGGTCCGCCGAGATAGGCGACATTTCCCTTGCCGTGGAGGGCCTTCGCCATCCATTTTCCCCAGTCGACGCCGTCCTGGTGGAAGTTCGTGCCGACGAAAACGCTGTAATCCTTGCCTTCCTCACCACCGACACGGGCTCGGTACGGCACGACGGTGCTGCCCTGCTTGAAGGCATCGCGGATCGCCGGCAGCATGGCCGGGCCGGCATCGGGGAACACGACAATGGCGTTGACGCCGCGCGCTGCGAGACCGCTGAGGTCGGAAATCGCCTTCTGGGTGTTACCTTGCCCGTCTGTGTGATCCCAGCCGGTGACGTTCGGGCACTGGCTGGCCTCGTTGATCGCTGCGGCCGTCGTCATCTGCCGCCAGGGGTTCTGGGCGAAGCCATCTGCCAGCGCGACAGAAATCTCCTTCGTTCCGCAAAAGCTCGGTGGTGTCGCCGCCGGTTCGGCGCAGAAGACACCGCCGGCGATGCCCTTGCACCAATCCGCGGCGCCGGCTTGTGTGACCGACAGCGGTGAGACAGTTGCAAAGGCCGACAGGGCGAGCGCGGCGCCCGATATCACGTTTAATCCAAGATAAGACTTCATCATTTCCTCCCAACGAAGTTTGGTTGCTGTTCTCCAACCTGCCGTGATGGACAGCGTTGAAACTGTTTATTCCCTTGGCCGCCGACATCATGCGGTCGACCTGTTCCTCAAGCTGATTGCACGCTTGAGATTGCGAAAATTAAGACCATAGATGCCGACCCCGACCAGGATCGCGGCACCTTGAAAAAGGTATTGAACGCCGATGCTGGCGCCCGTCGTCAGCACCAATTGCTGGAGCTGTGTGAGAAAGAGAGCGGCGATCACGGTTGCCGCCAGATTGCCCTTGCCGCCAAACAGCGAGGTTCCACCCAGAACCGTCGCGGCGATCGACGGCATCAGGTAGTTGTCGCCCTGCTGCGGACTTGGCAGTTGCATAAGGCCGCCGAGCAGAATGCCGCCGGCCGAATAGAGCAGGCTCGCGCCCACATACGCGGCGATCTGGTAGCGGTCAGCGACGATACCCGCCGCGCGTGCCGCCCGGCTGTTTGCGCCGACAGCCTCGAAATTGCGCCCGAAGGTCGTCGCCTTGACGACGAAAATGACGACAATAGCCATCGCTACTGCCAAATAGGCGAGCTGCGTGATGCCAAATATCTTGCCGTTGGCGAATGCCGCTATCGACCCGGGTACCGACACCGGTGTGCCGCCCGAAATCTTGACGTTCATGCCATAGAGCAGCGCGTTCATGCCGATTGTGGCCACGATCGGCGCAACACGAACCTTGCTGACGAGCAGGCCGCTGATCAGCCCCGCTACAGCTGCCGCGGCGAAAGCGTAAAAGAGTGCCAGGACGACACTGCCCTCGGCATTCGGTTGGCTCTCCGAGAAGTAACAGACGATGACAGCGCTGAGCGAAACCATCCCCGGCACGGACAGATCGATGCCGCCCTGCTGGATGACGAGTGTCTGACCCAGGCTGACCAGGGCCAGGATCGCGGCAAAGGGAAGCATTCCGCTCATCGCTCCGGTGCCAAGACTCTGCGGGGCGATCAGGCCGCCGAAGACGAACAGGACCAGCGTTGCCGCCGCGATACCCGCGGTCGGCCCACCAGCTGAGGCAAACCAACTGCTCGGTCCGGATGCACCTTCTCCTAAGGCCGTGACCGGCTTTGGCTTCTCTGAAGGATTTTCCACGTGTCTTGTCCTTCTGCGGATTCGCGGCATCGAACTTGTCGGTTAAAGCAGTGCGGATCTTGCTCCGCTGGCCAGACAGATTTCGCTGATCCGCAGCTTCTGGCTGGAGAGCCGGGACGGGAATGTCTGTTCGAGCCGCGACTCGTGAACGGGTATGACCCGTCGAGACTCATGGCCGACCTGTTTCATCATGGCTTCGGTGGCCATGATCAGATTGATCTGGCTGCCGGTGGCCAGGCCGACAGGGAGATACATGTCATCGATCTTGAGCTGTTCGGAGGCGCCGTTCAGGTTCTCGAACTGGTAAACAAGATCACCGGCAAGCACCCAGGTGTCCTGGGAATCCGTCTTGCCATCATTGCGCACCGTCACCCACATGCATGCGAAGGTGTGGCTGTCATAAGCGACGTGAAGATCGATGCCGGGGAATACGTTTTCCATGGCGCCATCGACCGCAATGAGGCGCTTGTCGCGCGCCAGCTGCACACCGCGCAGGATATCCGCCGTATCGATGCCGGACAGGATCCAGCGCATGCGATCCGGCAGCGACATCGCCCAGATCCATTCCTGCAGCTCCTTCTTCTGGACGTAGAAGGTGGCATTGGGAAATGCATCGACATTGCCGAAATGATCGAAATGCGCGTGCGTGATAAAGACCGCGTTGATGTCTTCCGGCGTCAATCCGATTTCGGCAAGAACCTCGCGCGGTCCGCGCCAGTTCTGGACATTGAACAGCGTGCCAAGATAGTTCCCGTAGTCGCGGTCGTTGTAACCGACGTCGACCATCGCGGCCCAACCGTCTCCCTTGATGACGGCGTAGCAGTAGGGCAGCTTGACATAGCCTTCATTGTGAGCGCCGTAGATGACGCCGCTCTTGTGGTATTCGGGTACGTAGCCGTATTCGAGGACGTAGATCGAATAGAGTGACACCGGTTTCCTCCCTTGATCCAGACGATTAATTTTTCGCGGGTCGGCAGTTGCAGCAGGCCGCCGTGAAATCCACGGGGGTCAGTCCGGCGGAAGGTTCCGAAACCATCCGCAGCGACCGCTGCGCGGAAAAAAGCGCGTCAACGACGGCATCGAGATCGGGACTTGCCGGATCAATGAGATCGGCAAGACGATCAAGCCGCGAGAGTATCCGGCCGAGAAGCACTAGCAGATCGGCGAGCGCGGCTTGGTGGCGGGCCCCCGTCGGCGTCGCCTTCACCGCACCAAGCCGGTCGGTTGCCTCGCGCAACTGCCTTGTCACCGACGCCAGCAAGAGATCGTTGCGGTTGCGGTCGAGGCTGTCGGTCTGGAGCAGAAGCAGGATTCCCGAAAGCTGGCCAACGCAACGCTTGGCGGCGTCATAGAGCGGACGGGTGTCTGACAGGTAGGAGGCAACCGCTTCATCCTTGATCCCTGACTTCAACAACGCATCGGGCTGGTACTCGCGGGGGGTGTCCCATATCGAGCAGGTGGGACGATGCACGCCTTCGATCCCTGAAGAAGGCGCTGGAAATTCGCGACGAAACGTTAGAAGCACCGCCCCACCCGAAAGCGGAGCCTCGTCTTGTCCGGAATTGATCGTAAGCATGCGTCGCCTCCAATGTTCGTCGTTGCATCGATCCGCAGGCCCGTGCGGACTGTCTTTTCAGTGCATGAATCGGCCGCCGTTCACGTCGAGAATGAGTCCCGTCACGTAGTCGGACAGGTCCGAGACCAGGAACAGGCAGGCTTTTGCGATATCGTCAGCCGTCCCGAGCCGGCCCAGCGGGATGTTCACGACGATGTCGCGCCGCTTGTCTTCGGTCAGCTTGTCGCCAAAGATGTCCGTGTCGATCGTGCCGGGGGCTATCGCGTTGACGCGGATATTGTGCTGCGCCAGTTCACGCGCCATCGACTTGGTGAGGCTGTGGATGCCGCCCTTGGCGGCGGAATAATGCGGTCCGCCGAAAATGCCGCCGCCGATCTGGGCCGCGATCGAGCCGATCGAAACGATAGCGCCGGAGCGCCGTTCGATCATCGAAGGCACGGTAGCCTGGGTCATGTTCAGGCTGCCACGCAGGCTGGAATCGATGACCAGGTCGAAATTCTCCTGGGTGATATCCATCAGCCGGTCTGGTTGGCTGATGCCGGCATTGTTGACCAGGATGTCGACATGTCCGAAGCGGGCCATGACGTCACCAACTGCCTTGCGACAAAAAACAGGATCCCGGACATCGCAAGCCACGCCGATGTGTTCGGAGCCGATGTCGCGGGCCGCATTCATGGCGGCCTCTTCGTCGAGGTCGAAGATCGCCACGCGGCAGCCCTGCGCGGCAAACCGCCGGGCCGTGGCCTTGCCTATGCCGCGCGGCGAGGCGGCGCCTGTGATAATGGCGGTCTTGTCGTTCAGCATCACGGTGTACTCCTCCCCATATGAATTCATTCGGCGGCCTCGGCCGCGTCTTCGATATTCAGGCCTGCCCAACCCTCGATGAGGGCCGCGATGCGCGAGCAATCGGCGTCGGCCATGCCTTGCGTCATGGCGAACTGCCAGAACTGGCGGACGTTGGCCCCGAGCCACATTGGCACGCCCATACGCTCGGCTTCCTGCATGCAAAGCGTCACGTCCTTGTGCATGAGCTCGGTGCGAAAATTCTGGTCGTAGCGGCGTGTCACCACATGCTTTGGATAGGCGATCTCGGACACCCAGGACCGGCCTGAGCCGGCATTGATGATCCGGAACAGATCCTCGGGCTCGATACCGCCCTTTTCGGCGAATGCTAGCGCTTCGCCGACAATCACCATGTTGGTTGCGGTGAGAAGATTATTGGCGAGCTTGAGGATCTGTGCCTTGCCGACGTCCGGGCCGAGATGGACAAAAGTCTTTGCAAATGTCGCCAGGAACGGTCGTGCCCGTTCCAGTGTCTGCTCCGACCCCGACGCCATGACCGCCAGCGTCTCGTTGCGGACGCCGATTGGTCCGCCGCTGACGGGCGCATCCAGCACAGATACGCCGCGTTCCGCCATCGCATCACCGACCTTGCGCGCCATTGTCGGGCCGGTGGTCGAGAGATCGATATAGTGCTTGATGCGTTTGCCATGGATAAGGCCGGCCTCACCCAGCGCGACGGCCTCGACGATCGGCGCGTTTGGCAGGCTGACGAAGACCGTCTCGACCGCATTGGCGACCGCGGCGGCGCTGTCTTGCCGCTTTGCTCCCTGCGCGACAAGGACATCGACGGCCGCAGCGTTGGTATCGAAAATGTGCACGTCGAGCTGGGCTGCCAGAGCCTTGGTGACCATGGGCATGCCCATCGCACCGAGACCGATGAATCCGTAAGAATTACTAGGCACGCGCGCTCTCCCCGATCGCTGTAAGATGTGACGGCGCGCCTTCGTAGAGGCGGTAGATGCCGGTGCCGTCGATGTCGCCGTGGCCGGCGGCGATAAGCAGATCAAAGAGCTGGGCGGCTTGGCCGGACATTGGGGTCGCCGTGCCCGAACTACGGGCGAGCTCCTGCACCATGTCGAGGTCTTTCAGCAGCTGACGCGCATAGGCCCGCGGCGCGAAATCATGTGCGGCGATACGTGGATAGAGCTGTTGCATCAGAACGCCGTCGGCATGGCCGTATTTCACGCATTCAGGCAGCAGCGCAGCATCCATTCCTGCCGCTTCAGCGAGGCGCACGGCTTCGGCCAGAACAGCATAATTCGTGCCGACCACGAGCTGCGCGATCATCTTGGCAACCGAACCCATGCCTGTCTGTCCGACATGGGTGAACTGGCGGCCGATGTCCTGGATCAAGGAACGGATGCGTGCGATCGCCCAATCCGAGCCGCCGGCCATGATCGTCAGTGTGCCTTCGCCTGCCGCCGAGGGACCACCTGAAACCGGAGCGTCGATCCATTCGCATCCCGTGGCCGCTTGGACGCGCCAACCGATGGACCGGCAGAAATCCGGCGACACGGTTGAGAAATCCACCACGATCTGCGGTGACAGCAGAGCATCCGACAGGCCCGCTTGGCCAAACACCACGGTTTCGACTGCCGCCTGCGACGGCAGGTTGAGGAGCACGAGATCCGCGTCCTCGACACAGTCTTTTGGCGACGCAGCGCCGACTGCACCCGAAGCCATAGCCGCAGCTTGCCGGCCGGCATCGGCGTCGAAGACTCGTAGCTTGTAGCCAAGCCCTGCAAGGCGCGCGGCCATGGGTCCGCCCATCAGGCCGACGCCGATATAGGCAAGGCGCGGCTTACCGGATGTCATAGAATTGGACCGCATTGTCGTGGAACAGGCGCTTTTGCGCTTCGGGTCCGAGATCCGCCGTGATCTCCTTGTAGCCACCAAAGATCTTATCGAGCGTGCCGCACACACTGTCGACCGGGAAATTGCTCCCGAACATGCAGCGCTCGACGCCGTAAATCTCGATGATCGACCTCACGATGTCGCGGTTGTTGGCGACCGTCCATGGCTGGCCAGGCAGGCCGATGCCGGAGATCTTCACCGCCACGTTCGGCCGCTTGGCGAATTCGGTCATTGCCGCCTTCCAGCCGGCAATCCCCTCGGCACTGCGATCGGCCGGCAGCCCTGAATGCAGCAGGATGATCTGCGTCTGCGGGAAGCGGTCGGCGAGCGTGCTCGCCTCGTGCAGATGCCACCATGGTGTCTGCAGATCGAACCGCAAACCATAGCTGGACAGCATGGCGAAACCTTCGACCCAATGCGGGTCGACCATGCTGCCTGGAGCGGCTGAGCCGGGCTTGGGATTGGATTTCGGCTTGTGACGCAGGCCGCGTACGAAGTCGAAACCGGCCAGCCGCTCCAGCACCCGGGCGCGGTCGTCCCGGTCGAGCCATGCCTGGCCGACAGCGACGTTAGGCCACCCCGTCTCACGACGAAGGGAGGCGATATAATCCATCTCGCCGATTGGATCACTCGGATCCCACTCGGCTTCGATATAGACCGTCTTGACAACGTGGTGACCGGCAGCGTCCCGCATGTAATCGGCCGGCAGATACGGCCGGCATATCGAGGAGTAGTCGCCATAGCGGAATGGGATCAGCGGCCGATCGTTGAGCCACGGATAATAGTTCTGCTCGGGATTCCAGAAGTGGACGTGAGCATCCACCATCGGCATATCAGTCACGTCTGTCTCCTCTCCGTCTCGGGACGACCCGTGTCAGATTGGATGCCAGCTCCTCTTCCGGCATCCGCAGTCGTCGCCGCGATTTATCGCGATTTATTCAGCGGCGGCCGCATAGGGGACGTTGCGCCCGCCATAGCGACGGACACGAACGTTTGCCTGCTCGGCATGGCCGGCGAATCCTTCAAGTATGCAAAGGCGCGAACAGTATTCTCCGATCATTGCCGAGGCCTCATCGGTCAGGACGCGTTGATAGGTAACGGTCTTCAGGAACTTGCCGACCCAAAGGCCGCCGGTGTAACGGGCGGCTCCCGCCGTCGGCAGCGTGTGGTTGGTTCCAATCACCTTGTCGCCATAGGCGACGTTGGTTCGCGGCCCGAGAAACAGCGCCCCGTAGTTCGTCATCCGCTCGAGGAAGATATCCGGATCGCGAGTCATCACCTGCACATGTTCCGATGCCATGCGGTTTGCTTCACCGACCATTTCGTCCTCTGTCGAACACAGGATTACCTGGCCGTAATCCTCCCATGCGCGACGGGCGATGACGGCAGTCGGCAGGATGTTCAGCAGCCTTTCGACCTCTGCGATCGTGGCTTTGGCGAGAGCCTCTGAATTGGTTAGCAAGACTGCCGGTGAGTTGGGACCATGCTCGGCTTGGCCGAGAAGATCGGTCGCGCATAGCTCGGCGTCGACGCTGTCATCGGCAATGACCAGGGTTTCCGTCGGACCGGCGAAGAGATCGATGCCGACTTGTCCATAGAGCTGGCGCTTGGCTTCCGCCACAAAGGCGTTGCCTGGACCGACCAGCATGGCAACGGACTGGATGCTTTGTGTGCCCAGTGCCATGGCGGCTACCGCCTGAACACCGCCGAGGCAGTAGATTTCATCCGCGCCTGCCAGGTGCTGGGCCGCAACGATCGCCGCGGCAGGGCGCCCCTCGTAGGGCGGCGCAGCCGTGAAGATGCGCGGCACGCCGGCAACCTTGGCCGTAATGACCGACATATGGGCCGAAGCCAGCAATGGATATTTTCCGCCTGGCACATAGCATCCGACGGACTGAACGGGGATGTTCTTGTGCCCAAGAACAACGCCCGGCAGGGTTTCGATCTCGATATCGCGCAACGCTTCGCGCTGATGCTGCGCGAAGTTGCGAACCTGTTCCTGCGCGAAGCGGATGTCGCTCAGGTTCTGTTCGGACAGTTCCGCAAGGCAGGCGCGTATTTCCGCATCGGTCAGGCGAAAATCCTTGCGGTCCCATTTGTCGAAGCGGATCGAAAGCTCGCGCACCGCAACATCGCCACGCGCACGGACATCGGCGATGATGCCCTCTACAGTGGCTCTGACGGTGGCCTGATCGGCTGCCACGGCGCTCGGATCGCGCCCCTCTTTGAGTTTGCGGATCACTTGGTCGCCCCTTCCGTCGTCCTGCCTTCGAAGTAGCTGTCGAGATCGAGCGCCAGTTTGATGATGCTCGAATAGTCCTCGCCGGCATGTCCATTCTGGCAATGGATGGCGAAGAGCTCTGTTGCCAGATTTCCCATCGCTGCCAGGACTTTCGAGCTGTTCGCCAGTTCCTTGGCGAGCCGCATGTCCTTCAACTGGAAATCCGAGCGGAAACCGCCGGCAAAACCGTTGGCAGAGGGCACATTCTCCATCAGGCCCGGGAATGGGTGATAGCGCTCGAGCGCGTAGTTGTTGCCCGAGGAGTTGCGCATCACATCGCTTAGGATTGCTGGGTCGAGACCATTGGCGACACCGAGTGCCAGCGCCTCGACAGTTCCCGCCATGCATATTCCGGACAGAATGTTGTTGCAGAGCTTCGCCGTGTGGCCCGCTCCCGAAGCCCCGACATGATAGATGCGCTGTCCCATTGCTTCCAGCAGAGGGCGGGCATGCTCGACATCCGTGGCCTCGCCGCCGACCATGAAAGTCAAAGTGCCGGAATGGGCGCGCGGCGTCCCGCCTGAAACCGGTGCATCGATCATGCGCCGGCCGGCGGCGCGGGCGGCAGCGGCGATTTCCACGGTGACGGTCGATGAAATCGTGCTGCTATCCATCAAGAGCGCACCCTTGCGGGATGCCGCGATGACACCCGACGCTCCAAGATAGGCGTCGCGGACATTGTCTCCGGTCGGAAGCATGGTGATAACCACATCGGCCGATGAAGCCGCCTCGGCGGCGGAGGTGGCACGTTTCACGCCCTGCTTCTCAGCCGCGTCCTGTGCGGCCGAAGACGGGTCGAAGCCAATGACTGGAAAGCCGGCTTGGACCAGATTGCGGGTCATTGGTTGACCCATATTGCCAAGGCCAAGGAAAGCGACGGTTTTCACTTGAGCATTCTCCCGGTCAGGCAGCCGACGTGTTGACGATGACGGTCTTCGACCAGGTGAAATGCTGGATCATGCTCGCCAGCGAGAGTTCACGCCCCATGCCGCTCATTTTCGTCCCCCCATATTCGATGTTGGCTTCCGCGACGGCAAACTGGTTGACCTGCACGAAGCCGGCGTCGATGCGCGACACGAAGTCGAACGCCGCCGGGAGGTTTTCCGTGAAAATCGTTGCCGCGAGGCCGTAAGGCGTATCGTTGGCCTCCTGCAGCACGGTCTCGAAATCGGTAAAGCGTGAGACAGTCGCGACCGGCCCGAAGATCTCGTCACGGCAAACGGGTGAGCTTGCGGGAACGCCCTCGATCAGCGTCGTCGAGTAGTAGTAACCCTTGTCCAGACCTTCGGGACGCTGGCCGCCGCAAAGGATACGGGCGCCCGGCGTCTGCCGCGCCATTTCAATATAGCGTTCGACCCGATCGAACTGCTTGCGCGATACGATACAGCCCACCTGTGTCGCTTCATCCAGCGGGTTTCCAACCCGGAAAGACGGAATGCCGGCCAGGACGCGCTCGATCACCGCATCATAGATGGCGTCGTGGATATAGATCCGCGTACCGGCGGAACACGACTGGCCCTGACGCTGAAGCCGAAGCCCCTGCAGAATGCCACGCGCCGCGCGATCGACATTGGCATCAGCCAGGACGATGTTCGGATTCTTGCCACCGAGTTCGGCTGTGACTGGTATGATCTTGTCGGCGGCGTAGTGCATGATCAAGGCGCCGACGGCGCTCGATCCGGTGAAGCTGATCTTGCGTACAGCCGGATGTTGGCAAAGCAGGCGACCTGCTTCCTCGCCGAGCCCGGTGATTGCGTTCGCGACGCCGGGTGGCAGAACCGCCTGTAGCAGTTCGAACACCCGAAGCACTGCCAAGGGTGCTTGCTCGGCCGGCTTTAGCACGACGGTGTTGCCCGCGGCGAGTGCCGGGGCGATCTTGCTGGCAAGCTGCATCAGCGGTGCATTCCACGGAATGATCGCGCCAACGACACCAAGCGCCTCGCGTCGCGTATAGAGCAGCCGGCCAGGATCGGGCGGATAGGTCCGGCCGTTGATCTCGCCAGCCAGGCCACCGAAATAACGCAGGATGTCGACCATGGTGCCGGCTTCATTGCGCGATTGGGTTGGAAGTGCGTTGCCAGTCTCCAGCGACGAGAGCCGGGCAATGTCTTCACGGAAGCCGTCGAGATGATCGGCTGCCCGCATGAGCAGGGCGCCGCGCTCTCTCGCCGGCGTTGCCGACCAAGACCGGAACGCAAGGGAAGCCGCATCCACCGCAGAATTGACATCCTCTATGCCGCAGCGTGGCGCAGAGCCGATGATCTCTTCGGTGGCGGGGTTCTCGATATCGAATTGCGCTGTTGTGAGCGCTTTTCTCAAGCCGCCGCCGCAGACGATCTGGCCCGAAAGTCGTCTCGCTTCCGTGGTTTGCGCGCCGATGCGCGCTTCAAGGGAGTCTGTTGCAAAGGCGTTCATACGAGATGGCTTCTGTTGTTTTTGATTGAGCATACGTATGCACTCTGTTAGACATTTGAAATGAGTTTGTCAAACGGGAGTGAGAAATGTCTGTGACAACAATCGGCCTCGTCGCTGGAGACCCATCCGGTGTCGGTCCGGAACTTTGTGCCAAATTGGTCAATGCAAAGGGGCGCCAGAGTGACCTCCGCGTTGCCGTCTTTTGTGGGAAAGGGAGCTTTCGCGACGGAATACGAATCGCTGGTCTCGATGGTGAAATCCCGGTCGTCGATAGCGTCTCATCGATTCCGGAGCGTGGCGGCGTGGCGCTGATTTCAGGTCTGGATCGAGGCGGCTACAAACCCGGTGTGGCGAGTGCGGAGGGCGGAACTGCCACGCTCGCGGCGCTGGAGAGTGCAGCAGACGCGGCCGGGGCAGGGCAGCTCGATGCGATTGTCTATGGTCCGCTCAACAAACAGGCGATGTGGCTGGCCGGTCACAAGGCGATCGACGAACTGCATTTTTTCTCAAGTCGCCTCGGTGTTACTGGCTTCTGCTGCGAAATGAATAACCAGGGGGCTCTCTGGACGGCCCGCGTAACCTCGCATATCCCGCTTCGCGCCGTGGCCGACAACATCTCCGTGGAGTCCATCATTGCGGCCACGGTGGCCGGCGCCAAGGCGGTCGAATCATCAAGCGGCAAACGTGCGAGAATAGCCGTTGCCGGCCTTAACCCGCATTTGGGAGAAGGCGGCGCAATGGGCACTGAGGAGATCGAGATTATCCTCCCCGCCATCGAAAGGCTAAAGGAACTTGGATACGATGTCGCCGGCCTCTATCCGGCCGATACCGTCTTTCTGCGTGTGGGGCCGGAGAAGCTCGACTTGATCATCACCATGTTCCACGATCAGGGCCAGATCGCGCTGAAGACACTCGGTTTCGCCAACACCTCGACCGTTCTTGGCGGATTGCCGCTGCCAATCGTTACCGCCTCGCAAGGAACAGCCTACGACATTGTTGGCCAAAATCGCGCCGACCCCGCCGGCCTGACAGCAGCGTTTGATCTCGCGCATCGTCTTGCTATTGCTGCGCGCAAGGCAGCATAACAGGCGCAAAAGCTGATTTGCGCAAGGATCCAATGCATGAGACGGTCAACTTCGGTGGATGTCGCGCGGGAGGCTGGCGTATCGCAATCGACGGTGTCTCGCGCGCTCGCCGGCGACGGGAGGATTTCAGAGGAGACAAAGAAAAAGATTCGCAAGACGGCGGAGCGCTTGGGCTATACGCCAAATGGGATCGCGCGAAGCCTGCAGACGAAGAAGACGAATATGGTTGGCCTGATCATGGCCGATATCCTCAATCCGTTCTACCCGGCCGTCCTGGAAATCTACACCCAGAAGCTCAACGCCATGGGCAAGCAGCTCCTGTTGCTTTCCGTGCCCAAGGGTTTCGAAGTCGATGACGTGCTGCCATCGATGCTTCAGTACGAGATCGACGGTTTGATCGTCACGTCAGCTGTGTTGTCGTCGCGAATGCGCGACATCCTGCACAACAGGAACACTCGGGTGGTTTTGTTCAACCGCTCCGTCGACGACTTTTCGATCAATTCAGTGTGCTGCGAGAACAGGTCGGCTTCTATGGAAGTTGCCGCCCTTCTTGTTGCCGCAGGGCATAGGCGTATAGCCCTTATAGGGGGCCGCCCTGATACGTCGACCCACCGCGAACGTAGCGCCGGTTTTCAGGATGAATTGCGCCGCCATGGAGTCCAAATCATTAGCGAGCAATTCGGCGAAAACACCTATGGCGGGGGTTACAGGGCAGCGATCAATCTGCTGTCCGGCCCGACTCCCCCGGACGCCATCTTCTGTATCGCCGATGTCATGGCGCTTGGCGCGCTGGATGCAGCGCGCTTCGGGCTTGGGCTGAAAGTTCCGCGCGATGTTTCCATCGTGGGCTTCGATGACATTCCCTCGGCCGCCTGGCCGGCATACGACCTCACCACCTTCCGCCAGCCGATCGAGGCGATGGTGGGGCGGTCCCTGTCCCTGCTGTTTGATCCGGCAGACTTTCCACCAGCGGCTATTCGCATACCCGGCGAACTGATCATTCGCGGCTCTACCAACATTGGTCCTGCAACCGTCTGAACTGATCAACGCCAGATACTAATTTAGCAAATTCATATGCATACGTATTCTCAAGTTAAGGAAATGGAGAGTGATTTATGAAGGAAAATCAAGTCGCGCCAAATTTCAGGCTGGACGGAAAACGGGCGCTTGTTACCGGAGCCGGGCGGGGTTTGGGACTGGCCGCCGCCCATGCGCTCGCCCACTTTGGTGCCGAGGTCGTTCTGATCGCCCGCACATTGAGCGAGATCGAGGCTGCCGCTGCCAATATCACTCGCGCGGGCGGACGAGCCGAAGCAATCGCTCTCGATATCCGGGACGTTTCGGCAGTGAGTGAAGCTGTTTCACACAGGCCGGCTTTTCACGTGCTGGTCAACAATGCCGGGATGAACCGCACCAACCCATTCCTTGATGTAACGCAGGCCGATTTCGATGATATTATGGCCCTCAATCTCCGTGCTTCCTTTTTTGTCGCGCAGATCGTCGCGCGACGCATGGTCGAGCAAGGCGTCAGTGGCAGCATCATAAACATGTCGTCGCAGATGGGCCATGTCGGCGCCGCGACGCGCAGCGTCTACTGCGCCTCGAAATGGGCAATGGAGGGCATGACCAAGGCGGTGGCAATCGATCTTGCGCCATACAAGATCCGTGTGAACACCATTTCCCCGACGTTTGTAGAAACCCCGCTCGCTCAAAATTTCCTGAAGAACGAAACATTTAAGGCGGAGGTCATGTGCAAAATAAAGCTCGGCCGCATCGGTCATGTCGACGACATAACCGGAGCAGTTGTTTTTCTTGCGTCCGATGCATCCTCTCTGATGACGGGGTCGTCCATGGTCATCGACGGCGGATGGACTGCGGACTAAAGGCAATTCTCAACCCGCAAATTGGCAATCTCTGGTGGTTTTCGCTCCGTCTTTGACGCGACACGCAGTGCACGAGCGGCCAAAGCACAAACCGCGGCTGTCATTGGTGGGCTAAACGCCCACCAGTCTTCACTCCTTAGGGATATGGCAGTCCCAGGGGGCCCGCGAACTATTTGCTCAATCCCGTGGGTCATCGCCAGGTAAAGGGCGAGCACGGAGATCAAGCAAACCCCATTCCTACAACCACGGCCGTCCGCTCAGTTCGACAGACAAAGCTTTCGTGCGATGCCATGCCCGATCCTCACCTGCGAGAAGACTATGCTGCGAAAGGCGTTCTCCAGGATCACGACACGCTCTTCAAGCGCAACGGCAAGTGGCCCCGGCTCGCTCCTCGGCTACATCGTGTGATTTTTCATGGAATGAGGACCCTGTTTGAGGGGTGATTTTCGTCCAAACGGGACCCCTTAACGATGGGTCATCAAGATGCCTCCGGTTTGATCGGAGGCATTTGTGTTTTGGATGTTGGTTGTGGAGACGATTGCGAAGATACGCCGGCTGTCGCTGGTGCAGGGGAAGTCGATCAAGGCGATCTGCCGGGAGCTGAAGATCTCCCGGAAGGTGGTGCGCAAGGTTTTGCGTTCCGAGGAGACAGAGTTCCGCTACGAGCGCAAGCATCAGCCTTATCCCCGGATGGGCGCCTGGCGTGACGAGCTGGATCGGCTGCTATCGGCGAATGCGGCCAAGTCTCAGCGGGAGCGGCTGACACTGATCCGCATCTTTGAGGAGCTTCGCGGCCTCGGCTATGACGGCAGCTACAGTTCGGTGTGGCGGCATGCTCAGAGCTGGGCGGCGGATCGCGGCAGCGCCGCGGCCGAAGCCTACATTCCGTTGAGCTTTGCGCCGGGCGAGGCCTACCAGTTCGACTGGAGCCACGAGATCGTTCTGCTCGACGGCGTGACGGTAACGGTGAAGGTGGCGCACATGCGGCTTTGCCACAGCCGTATGTTCTTCGTGCGGGCCTATCCGCGCGAAACGCAGGAGATGGTGTTCGACGCCCATGACCGGGCGTTCAGCTTCTTCCGCGGCGCCTGCACGCGTGGCATCTACGACAACATGAAGACGGCGGTGGACGCGATCTTCATCGGCAGCGATCGCCGCTACAACCGCCGCTTTGCGCAGATGTGCGGGCATTACCTTGTCGAGCCGGAGGCCTGCACGCCGGCGGCCGGCAGGGAGAAGGGGCAAGTCGAGAACCAGGTCGGGCTGGTGCGCGAGCGCTTCTTCACACCGAGGCTGCGCTTCAAGACGTTGGAGGATCTCAACGGCTGGCTGGCCGACAAATGCGTTGCCTATGCCAAGGCGCATCGGCATCCCGAACAGGGCGAGCGCACGATCTGGGACGTATTCGAAGAAGAGCGCGCCAGCTTCATTCCCTATGCCGGGCGCTTTGACGGCTTCCATTGCATTCCCGCGTCGGTGTCGAAGACCTGCACGGTGCGCTTCGACAACAACAAATACTCGGTGCTGTCGAGTGCCGTCGGCCGGCCCGTCGAGATCCATGCTTATGCCGACCGGATCATTATCCGCCAGGACGGCGTGGTCGTGGGCGAGCATGCCCGCTGCTTCGGCCGCAACGAGGTCATCTACGATCCCTGGCACTACGTGCCGGTGCTGGCCCGCAAGCCGGGCGGATTGCGCAACGGCGCGCCGTTCCTTGGCTGGGTCCTGCCGTCGGCAATGGAGAAGGTGCGCCGCAAGCTCAAGGCGGTTGATGACGGCGACCGGCAGATGGTGTCGATCCTCACCTGCGTGCTGACCGACGGATTGAGCGCGGTCGAGGCCGCCTGCCAGGAAGCCATCGAGCACGGCGTCTCGTCGGCCGCGGTGATCCTCAACATCCTGGCCCGCAGCCGCGATCCGGCGCCGGGCACGATCCTTTCCATTCCCCAGGCGCTGAAGCTGGATCACGAGCCGGTCGCCGACTGCGCCCGCTATGACAGCCTCAGGAGGACGAACAGCCATGGAACGCACCGAAGTACTGGAACTGATGGGGGCGCTGAAACTCTTCGGGATGCGCGCGGCCTATGACGAGATCATGGGCGTCGCCATTAAGCGGCAGCACGAACCGCCGAAGATCCTCGGCGATCTGTTGCAGGCCGAGATATCGGAGAAGCAGGCCCGTTCCATCAAGTACCAGCTCACCGTCGCCAAGCTTCCGCTGGCCAGGGATATCGAGGACTTCGATTTTGCCGGCACGCCGGTCAACGAGAGCCTGATCCGCGACCTCGCCGCCGGCGCGTTCGTCGCCGATCAGCGCAATGTCGTCCTGGTCGGCGGGACAGGCACCGGCAAGTCGCATCTGGCGATCGCCATTGCCCGTTCTCTCATCCGCAACGGCGCACGCGGGCGCTTCTTCAACGTTGTCGACCTCGTCAACAGGCTCGAGACCGAGACCCGTGCCGGCCGGCAGGGCCGCATTGCCGATCATCTTACCCGGCTCGACTTCGTCGTCTTCGATGAACTCGGCTATCTTCCCTTCGCCCAGGCCGGCGGGCAGTTGCTCTTCCATCTGGTCTCGAAGCTTTACGAGCGCACCAGCGTCATCATCACCACCAATCTCGCCTTCGGGGAATGGCCGAGCGTCTTCGGCGACGCCAAGATGACAACCGCGCTGCTCGACCGCCTCACCCATCACTGCGAGATCGCCGAGACTGGCAACGAATCCTGGCGCTTCAAGAGCCGCTCTCAAAGCTGAAGTTCGAAAGCCAATCAGTCGCGCCCGATCAGGCTGTGCAACCCCGACCAGCTTCGCCTGATCGGGCGCTTACCGGCGTGCCTCTCAACACCGAAAGCCGGGGTCCCTTTTGCGGGAAAAAACAGGGTCCCGATTCCGTGGCCATTGACAGTTCTTCGTTCGGCCGACCCGCATCGCGGGTCTGAAGGGCATAGATAAGCGCGCCCCCGATTCCGACGCTGGCGACCAGGCCGAGACCCGCCAGCAGGCGAGCACGATGTCGGCGATGGCATACCAAGGCGCCGCCGCCAAGCACGATCTAGGCAAGGTCGCGGCGTCGCAACGAGCGCCGACCGACAGCTCAGGCCGGAGCAGGGTCAGCCATCGTGCCACACTGTTCCATCATCGCGATCGGGCCTCGCAACCGGTTGGATACCGACATAGGTCGGCGACGATTGTGCCGCCAGCAGGGCTGTCGCGCTCAGCCTCCCTGCGTGGGCTTTGCGTTGACATTTTTCAGTGCCCGTCAGGAGAATAGTCCAGCATCGTCGCCTGAAGGCTTATTGTGGCGGTGCGCACGGCTGTCATCGCATCCTTGATCGCGGTTTCGTCGAAAGGCTCGCTTTCTTCACTCCTCAGCCCGGCCCATTCTGCAACGCCGGCGCTAGCTGCCAAGCCAGTCCCGAATGACTCCATTAAATTCGCGCGGGCGATCGATCATTACCATGTGACCGGCATTGGCGAAAATGTACATATCGGCTTGCGGGGCGCGTTCCAGCAGCTTGATGCCACGCGCCACCGGCACGGTTTCGTCACAGGCCGACCAAGCTAGGAATAGTTTGGCCCGCATGGTGGGCAAATGCGGAAGGAGATGGTCCTCCTGAATCTGGGTATATTCGGTGTCGTCCTTTATCCGGGCAGCCTGCCTGAAGCGTTCCAGTTGACCGGTCTCGCAGGCTAGGCGGTAGTTCTTTCTTAGCAGGTCCACGAACTCCGGCGGATTCTTCATGCTTAGCCTTGCGTTGGTGCGCAGAAAGTCATCCTCTGTATCGCAGCCCTCGAGCACATTATACGCTGCCGCCGCTGCTGCCTGCCAAGCGTGGTCCTCATTCCCGCCGAGACGCGGCGCGGTGGCGCCGCTGCTCACGACGACCACCTTGTCGACCAGACCCGGATTTTCAACGGCGAGCATTGCCGCGATGAAACCGCCTTCGGAATGGCCGACCAGCGCGCATCGGGTGATCCCGAGCGCTTCGATGAAGGCTGACACGTGATGGCGCCGGTCGAGGCGGGGAACGTGTTTCCCATCTGCCGACGCATCTGAGAGACCGAAACCGACCAGATCGGGCGCCAGCACCCGGAACTCATCCGCGAGTGCCGGGATGGTGTTGTGCCAGGTAGACCAGGCGTCGATCGCCAGTGACGAGCCGTGCAGAAGGATCACGGTCGGTCCGCTCCCAGCTTCGAAATAGCGCGTACGGATTCCGCCCGCCGAGACATAATTTTCCTCAGCTCTCGAAGAGGGTAGCGGCGGACGGGCGGCGTCAGGCGCTTGCAAGCGCCGATTAGCTGACGGATTGGTTTTCAAGCTGTTCGATCATCCCGAGTGCGAATTGTGCGGCTTTGCGTACATGTTTTTTTGCAAGCCGCTCGGCATCCGATGCCTTGCGGTTCACCAGGGCGTCGAGCAGGGCTGCCAGCTCTTCTTGAGATGCCTTTCGCCGCTCTGCATTGGAAAGAGAAATCATGCGCAACTGTGAGGCCCGCATATGTATGCTGCGAAGCATCCGTTCCGCCTCGGAATTGTTCGCGCCTGCTATCAAAACGTCGTAAAACCGGGTTTTTGCGGCAATCATTTCGCGCGGTACACCGACGCGATAAGCTTCCATCAGCTCGTCATACATGTCCCCGCAACGCGTGATATGATCGTCAGCCGCATTCTCGCAAAACAACCTGCATATAAGCGCCTCCAGCACTTCGCGAAGATCAAAAATGTCCTTCGCGACCTTAGGATCGACGACAGAGACGATCAGCCCCCGGTTGGGCAGGTTCGTGACTAGGCCCTCGTTCTCGAGCTCGCGCATCGCTTCCCTGAGCGACGTCCGCGAAACGCCCATGCGCTCGCAAAGTGTGCGCTCCACCAGCCGCTCTCCCGGCGCCAGTTCTCCGACGACGATGGCGTTGCGGATGATATCGGCCACCTGCGTATACAGCCGCGGCGCAACATGGACTCGCAGGTCATACACGGCGACTTTGATCCTTTGAAAGGTGCGTGGACGAGTGCAATTTCACAAGCATATCACCTTACCGCAAGGCATTGTGCTCACTCAGTGGCCTGAGGCGTTCAGCGGCCGTGGCTCGTAGGCCCGGTCGATGCAGTCAATCTGTTCGGCGGCAAGCGCTATGTCCAATGCCGCGACGGCCTCGTCGACATGCTCTATCGAGGTTGCTCCAAAGATGGGCGCGGCTATGCCGGGGCGCGCCAATGTCCAAGCGAGAGCCACCTGGGCCGGTGTCTTTCCGATATCAGCGGCAACGGCAGCGACGGCTTCGCGTACGGCGTGGTCGCCCTCGCGGTAGTAATATTTCTGCGTATAGTCGTCGCTTTTCGTGCGCGCCGTCTGCTGGCCGGGATCGCGACGGTCCGCGGCAAGGAAGCCGCGTGCGATGGGGCTGAACGGTATCAGGGCAACCTCATCGTGACTGCAATAGGGAAGCAGTTCCCGCTCGCACTCCCGGTGAGCGGGGTTGTATTCGCATTGCATCGAGATGAACGCCGGAAGGTCACGTGCGCTGGCAGCCGCACGGCATTTTGCGAGTGTCCAGCCGGGCATCGTCGTGACCCCGACATAGAGCGCCTTTCCGGCGCGCACGATGTCCGCCATGGCTTCGACCAGTTCGTCGAGATCTGTATCCTTGTCCCAGATATGTGTCTGGAAGAGATCCACGTGATCGGTTCCAAGGCGGACCAATGAATCATCGATTGCCTTGAACAGATGCTTCCTGGAGTAGCCGCGGCCATTGCAGTGCGAAGCCATCGGGTTGCCCGCCTTGGTGGCGATGACGAAGCTGTCGCGCGGCTGCTGGGAAACGAGTATCTGGCCCAGAATGCGCTCGCTCTCGCCAGCAGAATAGAAGTCGCACGTATCGAAGAAATTGATGCCGTGGTCGAGGGAGCGCGCAAGGATCGGAGCCGACGCCTTCGCATCGAGCACCCAGGCCCGCCATCGCGCGGATCCGAATCCCATCGCGCCGAGGCATAACCGGGATACTTTCAAATTGCTCTTGCCGAGCCTGACGTAGTTCATTTGTCGATCTTTTGCTTGCGTGGTGAGGATTTGGGTTTCTGCCCAGAGTCGCGCAGCAGCGACAGCGCGAAAGCCGCGGACCTTTCAACATACTCGCGCGTGAGCTTTTCGGCGAGGTCGGCATCGCGCGCGCGCAACGCGTCGAAAATGCCGTTGAGCAAAGCCATCGTGTTCCTACGTCGTTCAGCCGATGCGACGCGGGTGGTGATGGTGCGCAGATAAGTGACGCGGGCACGTAGCAGAAAGGTCATTTGCCTGGTGATGTCGTTGCCTGCGCCTTGCATGATGATCTCCCACACCGCATCGAGCTTCTCGGCATGCTGCCGGGCGAGCTCGGCGGTGTCGGTTTTGCCCGCTTCTGAAATACGCGCCGCCAATTCGTCCATTTGTCCCAGGCTGGCCCGTTCGACAAACATGCGCGTCATCGCCGATTCGAGGATTGCGCGGGCCTCGTAGATTTGCCGGATTTCCTGTTCCGACAGACGCGTCACGAACATGCCCTTGCCGGCTATCCGAGTGACGAGCCCTTCGGATTCAAGCTGGCTAAGCGCTTCCCGGATGCTTGTGCGGCTTACGCCGGTCTGCTCGGCCAGCTTCCGTTCCGCCAGCTTGTCACCCGGCTTGAGCACCTCGTTGAGCAGCGCCTCGCGCAACGTGACAACGGTCTGCTCGCGCAACGTCGGCGAACCAGCAATCTATCACCCAGTCCATTCATGCATCGCGGCTCTCCCGTCGTTCCTGTCATCACAGCTACGCGTTCGATTCATTCACCACAAGTAGCCCATTTAAATACGGTTGACCATATGTTTGCCTGTTGGTATACCAAAAAGATGAGCTTGAACGGGAGTGCCTAGAATGGCGCTGATGCGCACCAAAGATGGTCTGATCGCCTATAAGAGAAGCGGTGAGGGTCATCCTCTCGTGCTGGTGCACGGTGTCGGCGCCAATCTAGAAAGCTGGGACGGCGTTAGCCGCGAACTGGAAGGCAGTTTTGACGTTGTTCGTTCCGACCTGCGCGGGCATGGCCAGTCCGCGCGCATCGACTCGGAATATTCCGTCGAGAAGTTCGCCGCCGACATCGTTAAGGTGATGGACGAAGCGGGCGTGCGCAAAGCCCATCTGGTCGGCTTTTCGCTAGGTGGTCTGATCGCGCAGGAGCTGGCCTACTCCTATCCAGCTCGCTTCGAGCGTGTCGTTCTTCTTTCCGCCGTTGCTGGCCGCACACCGGCCGAACGGGAAAAGGTTGTGGCGCGCCTGCGGATGATCCGCGACGGTGGCATGGATGCAATCGTCGGGGCCGCGCACGACCGCTGGTTCACCAAGGAGTTTGCCGATCGCCACCCGGATGTAATCGAGCAGAGAATTGCCGAGCTCAAGGCTGTCCATGTGCCTTCCTATCTGGAGGCGTATCGGGTGTTCGGCCTTACCGAACTCGTGGATCGGCTTGCCGAAATCAGGCAGCCGACGCTGGTGATGACGGGCGAATTTGATCAGGGGTCGAATATCCGAATGGCCGAGACGATGCACCGGCTGATCCCTGATTCGGAATTGCGCATTTTGACCGGCCTGAAGCACAGCGTCCTGGTCGAGGCATCCAAACTGGTGTCCGACCACGTCCGCGAGTTTCTCTTGCGCCCACGCTGAAAATGAAGGGAAGACGAATGAACGAGACGTTATTTGAGCGTGGACTGGAGCGCCGCAAGGCGACGCTGGGCAGCGAATACGTTGAAAATTCACTGAGCAAAGCGACCGAATTTTCCAAGGGCTTTCAGGCGCTTGTTACAGAATATTGCTGGGGAGCTGCATGGGGCGACGACAGGCTGAATGCCAAGACCCGCAGCATGCTGAACATCGTGATGATTGCCGCGCTCAACCGCATGGATGAGTGGGAACTCCATTTTCGCGGCGCCCTTCGCAACGGTGTCACCCGTGATGAGCTGGACGCGCTGATAACCCATCTCACGATCTATTGTGGCGTTCCTGTCGGCGTCGAATGCCATCGCATCGCCAACCGCGTCCTTGCCGAGCGCGCAGCCGGCGGAGCGGAAAAATGACTGGCGTCTTGATCCGCAAGATCGTCGATTTCGTCGAGGACACGCTTGTCGAAGGGGGTCGCGCCGCGCCTGTTCCGCTTCGCATGGCCGCCTGCGCGGCGGTAATCCGTAATCCCTGGGCGGGATCGGCATTCGTCGAGGATCTTCAGCCGCACATTATGGAGCACGCCACGGCTCTCACGGACGCCCTCGTGCCTCGCCTAGTGGCGATCATGGGCGGTCCAGACCGGATAGAAGCGTTTGGAAAGTGCGCGGTGACCGGAACGGACGGTGAAGTCGAACATGCCGCCGGCCTGATCCACACGCTGCATTTCGGCAATGTCTTCCGCATCGCCGCCGGTGGAGATTCCTTTCTCCCCTTCACCAACAAACGTGCCGGCGCCGGCACCTCACTCACCGTTCCTTTGACCCACAAGGATGCCGAGAGGAAGGGTAGCCGCGCTCATTTTCTAACCGTGGAATTTACGATTCCAGACGCGCCTGCCCATGACGAGATCGTCATCGCGTTAGGCGCCGCGAACGGTGGGCGACCGCACCATCGCATTGGTGATCGGTTCAACGACATGCGGATCATGGGAGTCGATCAGGCCGGCCGGCCGCTGCCAGCCGAGAGCAGATAACGTGCAAGCCTCGGGTTCTCGTCCCGAGGCTAATAACGGCAATGCCGATAATATTGGGAACTGAACCTACGGAGGACTTGTCATGGATAGAAGGCAATTTATGGCCGCCGTCAGCGGCTTCGCAATCGTGGCCTCTTTGCCGACGGTAGCGCTGGCTCAAGATGCCCAGCCGGTCACCGGCGGCACGCTCAACGTCGGCTTCATCAGCGACGTTCGCACGCTTGACCCCCTTCAGTCGTCGCAATGGACCGAGCGCCAGATCCTTTTCCTGATATTCGATACGCTTCTCGAAACCGAGGCCGACTTCTCCCTGAAGCCCGCCTTGGCGAAAAGCTGGGAGTTTTCGGACGACGGCAAGCGCGTGATCCTGAAGCTGCAGGAAGGCGTGCAGTTCCATGACGGCACGCCATTTAACGCCGAGGCGGTGAAATGGAACCTAGACTCGCGTCTCGATCCGAAAGGCAACTCATCGCAGCTCAAGTTGCTGGAAGGCGTCAAGAATGTCGAAGTGCTGGACGAATTCACTGTCGCCATCGACATGAAGGAACCCTATCCGCCCCTGCTGGCGCTGTTTGCCGACCGCGCTGGGCTCATGGCGTCACCGGCGGCGGCCAAGAAGAACGGCAGCGACGTCGGTTCCAACCCTGTCGGGACCGGTCCGTTCGTTTTCGGCGAATGGGTCCGCGGGTCGCGCATCGCGCTCACCAAGAACGCCAGCTATTGGCAGAAGGGAATGCCCTATCTCGACGGTATTATTTTCCATGACATTCCCACGAACGTCGTCGGCATTCAGCGCATGGCCATCGGCGAACTGGATTTCATCAGCCAGCTTGATCCGCTGGATACGCGCCTTTCCAAGGCCAGCCCGGATATCGAGCTTGTGCCATCGAAGGGTGGCGTCTGGTATTCCTACCAGTGGCGGTGGGACGCCGAGCCATACAACAAGCCGGAACTACGCCAGGCCATAGCGCACGGCCTCACCCGCGACCGCCTCAACCAGATCATATGGGCTGGACAAGGCAAGATATCCGATAGCTTCACGCCAGATGGCCTCTGGTGGACGCCGACCGATCTGGTGCACTACGAATACGATCCGGAAAAGGCGCGCAAGATCGTGGCTGATTCTGGCCTGAAGGGCACCACCATCAAGCTTGCGGCGCCAAGCGGCGATACGCTTCGACGCTTCGCCGAGCTTGCCAAGGAAGACCTTGACGCGATCGGCCTCAACATTGAGCTCGATCCGGTTCCGCAAAGCGACTACTACGCCAAGGCGGTTTCCGGCGAGATACGCTTCACGCCTATGCGCTGGACGCAACGGGCGGATCCCGATGGCCTTATCCACTACCTCTTCTCCAGCAAAGGCACCGCAAATTCCACGGGCTACAAGAATCCCGACGTGGACAAATGGATCGATGAGGCGCGGGTAATTTCCGACCAGGCTCGCCGCAAGGAACTGTACGAGAAGATCCAGCGTCAGATTTCTGCCGATCTGCCTTACATGCCCGTCGGCTTCAGCGTCGAATTCAACGCCATGCGCAACACCGTCAAGGGGTTTGCTCCGATGCCGGATGAAATCCCGCGGTTCCGTTATGTTTGGAAAACGCAGGCCTGATCGTCATGCTTTGCCGCGGCGTGGTGCGCCGCGGCTTCTGGCGCGGGTGGAACCTTATCCCGCCTGCAACCGGTGGAAAGGATTTGATCGCCATATGACCGCCGCCCATCAGATGCGCACCAACCGCCCGCTTTGCGAGACGCGCGCCCGGAGCCGTTCGTTCAATCCCCTCGCGATGCACTGAGGTCAGAAATGCTTGCGCTTGTACTTTCCCGCATAGCGATCATGGTTCCGAACGTTATCGTTCTGACCTTTCTGCTGTTCACGTCGGTTACGTCCTTTCTGGGGACACCGGCGGCGATCATGCTGGGAGAGAACGCGTCCCCTCAATCGATTGCCGATCTCAACGCGAAGCTGGGCTTCGACCAGCCCATCCTGTCGCGTTACTGGAACTGGATCAGCGCGGCATTGTCGGGCGACCTGGGTCGATCCTACTCCACCCAGCAGCCTGTCGCGCAAATGATCGCGGATGCTCTTCCTCTAACGCTCGAGCTGGCATCCTGGGCGATCCTCATCGCATTCCTGGGGGCCACGCTAATCAATTCGGCTACGTTCATGAAAAAGCTGGTGGACCGGCTCACCGCCGCCATAAGCATCGTTGGCATCACTGTACCGAATTTCTTTCTCGGACTGCTGCTGATCTACCTGTTTTCGGTTCAGCTACGCTGGCTGCCGACGACCGGATGGTCGCCGTGGTCACGGGGCGCTGGGCAACATCTCATCCACATGATCCTGCCCATTATCACGCTTACGACCTTCTATTTCAGCTCCTTCACGCTCGTCTACAAGGCCGAATATCAGTCGGTGAAAGGCAACCTTTACATCCAGGCCGCGCGGTCCAAGGGGCTGTCGGAGGCGCGCATTTCCTACCGGCACATTCTGCCCAACAGCATATTGCCCTTGATCACCTATGCCGGACTTTCGCTTGGACAACTGGTAGGCGGGGCGGTCGTGACCGAAACCGTCTTTTCCATGCCAGGCATGGGCCGGCTGCTGGTCGAAGCGATTTCGTCCCGGGATTTTCCGGTGATGCTGTCGGTGGGAATGGTGATCATCGTCGGCGTGATGATCCTCAACCTTGTGGCGGACATCACCTACAGCCTCGTCAATCCGCTCGTGCGAACATCGGCTTAGAATCCAATGAGAAAACTTCCGTTCCGATTGGTCCTTGGCCTGACGCTTCTGGTGATCATCACATTGATCGCGGTGTTCGCGCCCTTGATCGCGCCACTGCACCCGACCGCTACGACGATCAATGTCCTCGGGCCGCCTTCGGCTGAGAATATTCTTGGCACGGACCAACTGGGCCGGGACGTGCTGTCGCGCGTCATCTACGGGACAAGGGTTTCGTTGCAGGTGGGTGCTTCGGCGGCGATCGTGGCTGTGCTGATCGGCGCGCCCATTGGCCTGATCGCCGGGTTTTTCCGTGGCTGGGTCGATTTTGTCCTGGTCCAGATAATCGACATTTTCATCGCCTTGCCGGGGCTCGTTCTCGCATTGATCATCACCGCCATGCTCGGGCCATCGGTGGTCAACCTGGCGGTCACGCTGGGTGTCGTCACTGCGCCGACGGTCGCCCGCCTGGTTCGTGGCCAGGTTTTCGTTGTCCGGGAAATGGTCTTCGTGGAAGCTGCGCGTGCCACGGGCGCAAGCTCTTTCTGGATCATCCGCCATCATATCATGCCAAACACGATGCGCGTGGTGTGGGCGCAGTTCGCAATCAATGTGGCCTTCGCGATCTTCACCTCCGCAAGCCTCAGCTTCCTGGGGCTGGGCGTGCCTCCGCCGGCTCCGGATTGGGGCGGCATGGTGCGCGACGGTTCGATGTTCCTGCCGATCCTGCCGCTGCTCAGCTTGGGGCCGGGTGCTGCGGTCGCCCTTACCGTTTTCACATTTTATCTAGTCGGGTCGAGCATGAACGAGGCCGCGTCCCGCAATGATCGCTGATTGGAGCAGGGAAATGACGTCTAGCCAGGTCGAGCCGCCGCTGCCGGCATTCATAGAACAACGCCTGCAGGAGTTCGCGGGTCCGGAAGGTGCGTTGAAGGCGCGGCGATGGATGCGGCCGGCCGATGTGTTGATGCGCGTCGAGAACCTTCGCTGCTTCAAGGCTTCGCGCGTCAGTTTTGCCGATATGCTGCTGCGCAGGATCGTTCGCGAACGCTGGCAGATAAGAATGATCTCGGCGGAGTGCGACGATGACGGCGCGGCGAGATTTGTCTACCGGATCGACGCGGAAGGCCATTCCTTCTCCTATATCGCCCGAGCATATCCATGGGACGGAATCGAAAAAGTCGGACGCCGCTCCGACGGCGCGGATCGCGACATGTTCGGCGCGCTCTTCGTCAATCTTGCCAGCCAACAGCGTATCCAGCGGGAATTTGAAACCTTCGACATCAAGGCTGAAGGCCAGATGCGCACGGATTCGGATGTGGTCGGCTGGACCCCCGCCAATCGCAGCAGCCGGCATTTCGACGCCGTCGTCGAAGCATTGTCCCGCGGCGAACAGCCTGCCCCAGAGCTTGGCATCGCCTACCTCATGCGGAACGGTGGCTTTCAAAGCAGTGGCAGGAACGGCACGGTTTCCTATCCCGGCATTCCCGAGGAGCACCCGCTGGCGCACCCGTTCTTTGCGGACATCTTCGCGATCTACCTGGTTCGGCTTGTCTCCATCGATCTCGTCAATGCCGTGGCGCGGCGGCGCAATTCGGACGCGGCGCAGCTCGACATCGCGATCGCGCGCGGGCTTGGAATAGGCAACTCCTCAGGTCAGGGGATGTGTGTAGCCCTCCAACGCTGGCCGCATTGGGTCGCCACCTGGGTGACCGTGCGCGAGGCAGCGCTTGGCTACGCAAAAAGCCTGCCGGTCGAAGCGGGAAGCATTGCACTTGTCCGCAGCTCGATAGAGAGCACCATACGTATCTATGCGCAGACTGACCCACAGACGCAGGACTATGTGGCGGCTAACGAAACCATCATCGAGAACTTGAAACGCATTTCGGCAAGCCTGCGCGAAGGTCAGTGGCATTGCTGGGGCGACGTTGCTGCGCACGTCGCGGAGGTCATGGATGGCGAGACCAGTGAGCAGTTTCACAGCTTGCTTCTCGACGTAGTGCCGGACTTCTGTGACGCCATCGCGCCCTATTTCCAGATCGGCGCAGGCCGCAAGCGGCAACTTCAGCCAGCAATGAGGATCGGTGAACTGCGCGAGATCCTGCGCAGAAATTACGTCTGGGCCTTAACTGCCGACCGTACGCTCGCCGAAACGCACCAGCATTTCTGGTACCATTCGATCGACAATGGCGAACAGAGACGCGGCGAGAGAATCGTCGATCCGCACGAGCGTTTCGAATCCTTCATCGATCATATCGGACTGATCCAGAGGCTGGCGGCAGTGCTGGTCAGCCGTGATGATAACGAGCACGTCGGCGATGTCGTCCTCGACCATCCGGATCTGCACTACGCCATGTCGCGCGTGCAGTATCTGGATGGCCTACCCTACGCCGAAATACGGGATCCGCTCGCGCATCGCGATTTCGTCCCCGCCGAGCTCATACGTTTTTTCCTTGCGTCGCTGGGCATTCGTGGCTCGACGCCGCTCAGCATCCGCTATGTGCGGGGCACTTTCTTCCAAGATCAGCCGCTGCCTTCGGAAATCCTGACGCCTGACAGGCCGAGTCCCCAGCTTCGCAAGCATGACAATGAGGTTGCCCTGTGAGCATGACCACCGTTGCATATTCCGAACTGACCCGCATCCTACCATGGTCGCTTAGAGCTCTGGGGTATGCGTTCGGCACCGCTGATCGGGGGGCTCATATCGTGGCAGCGGGTGCAGCACTCGATCCGGCTGTTCTGGACGATATCCGTCAGGCAGGCCCGCGGCCCTCTCATGGCTTCAGCTATCACAAGTCGAACGGCCTCACGATGCTGGATGCCGCTGGCATTTCATTTCTGGAAACCGGACCAGCCGCAGTCGATGCTCTCGCCGCCCATGTAAGCGACGCCAAATGGGAGCTATGTCGGATATCTTCGGCGACCGAGTTGTCGCTTGTTCCGGCCACGCTGATCGGCGCGATGAACTACAATCTCTCTTCTATCGGTATCGTCGCCCGCGACGGAACCTTCGACTGGCTGTTGGCTGAACCGGATCCAAGGGGTGTGCTGTATTCGGGCCAAGGGGAAGATACCCTAGCGGCGCTCCTCGGCGGCGAAACGGCAGCCTTGAAATCGATCGACGCCGCCAGGCCGGCGCCGGGGTGCGCGCTTCTCATGGTCAGCGCCCGCAGACCTGAACTGAAGGCGTCCGGATGCGCTGCCGTTCGGCCTGGGGCGAAGATCGCCTTGGCACACAACAAGGGTATTCCCGTATCGCGCGAGACACTGGATGCGCTGTACGGGCTCGAAATGCTCACCTGGGCTCCAACGTCGGAGCGCTCCCGCTCGCAGGCGGGCTTCACTGTTGCACCGGCACCAAGCTCATGAATGAACCGATATCCAATCCGGTGGTTGAGGTGAACGGCCTCAGCGTCGCTTTCGGCAAGCATCAGGTGGTGCATGACGTCGATCTGGCCATCCATGCCGGCGAGACGCTGGCGCTTGTCGGCGAGTCGGGATCCGGCAAGAGCGTCACTTCCATGACGATAATGGGACTGCTTGCCGGCAATACCCATGTGAGCGGTTCGGTCATTGTCGATGGCCAGCAAGTGGTGGGCGCGTCGACATCGACATTGCGGCAGGTGCGTGGCGGCATTGCCAGCATGATCTTCCAAGAACCGATGATGAGCCTGAATCCGGTGCTGCAGGTCAGCACCCAGATCAAGGAAATGCTGCGCCAGCATCGACCCTTGAGCGATGCCGAGGCGCGGGAGGAGGGCATCCGGCTTTTCGACCGCGTTCGCATTCCGGACGCGCGGCGGCGGTTCAACGACTATCCTCACATGTTCTCCGGGGGAATGCGGCAAAGGATCATGATCGCCATCGCCTTGGCGTGCTCGCCGAAGCTGCTTATCGCCGATGAGCCGACAACAGCGCTCGATGTGACGATACAGGCACAGATCCTCGACCTCCTGGACGAGGTCCAGCGCGATACCGGCACCGCGATCCTGTTCATCACGCATGACATGGGCGTAGTGGCCAACATCGCCGACCGCGTCATGGTCATGCACAAGGGACGTGTGGTGGAGATGGGAGCAGTAAAGGACGTTTTCGAACGTCCGCGCGAGGACTATACGAGGATGCTGATCGACGCGGTCCCGCGCTTGGGGCAAGGCGTGGCCCGCACCTACCGCGCGCCTGCCAAGGATGCTGTGCCCAAGCCGGTTTTGAGCGTGCGCAACCTGGTGACCCGGTTCGATGTGCGTGGCGGAGCAATGCGCCGCAAGGTTGGGCGTCTCCATGCCGTCGAGGGTCTAAGCTTCGATATCATGCCTGGAGAAACGCTGTCGCTTGTTGGCGAGTCCGGCTGCGGTAAGTCGACCACCGGCCGCAGCATCCTGTTTCTCAATCCGCCGGATTCCGGCGAAGTGGTCTTCGACGGACGCACGGTGCGGCGCGACAACAGGTCCGATCTTTCGGACCTCCGACGCAACGTGCAGATGATCTTCCAGGATCCTTTCAGTTCCCTGGACCCGAAGCAAAACGTCGGTGCAATCCTGGCAGAGCCCCTGCTATGCCATGGGTTGGCGACCAAGGCCAAGGCTTTGGAGAAGGCGAAACATCTTCTGGAGCGTGTCGGCCTCGAACCGTCGATGATAACCCGTCTTCCGCACGAGTTTTCCGGCGGTCAGCGCCAGAGAATTTGTATCGCCCGGACCCTGATGCTCGACCCGAAGGTCATCATAGCCGACGAGGCCGTCTCGGCGCTCGACGTTTCGGTCAAGGCCCAGGTGATCGACCTGCTGCTTGAGCTGCAGGAGGAACTACGGCTGTCATACCTCTTCATCAGTCACGACATGGCTATTGTCGAACGTGTCAGCCACCGCGTGGCTGTCATGTATCTTGGCGAGATCGTGGAGATCGGGCCCAGCCGCGAGGTGATAGGGAATCCGAAACATCCTTATACCCAAAAGCTGATGTCGGCGGTGCCGGTCCCAGAGCCGACCGCCGACAGGCACCGCTTGATCGGCAAGCCGGTGACCGAATTGCCGTCGCCCATGCGGTCGCTCGATTTCATTCCGCCGAAGCGGCAGCCTCGCGTGGTTGGACCCGACCACTTCGTGATCGAGTGACAGGCTCTAAAGGGCGCTTCAGATGGACGCCTTTGGACGAATCCGAGCAAGGCGCTTCCCTATACCGATGGAGAATTCGATGAACACATATGCTGAGCAGTTCCAAATTGGAGTGAAGGCGGCGTCCTTTTTACGACAGGACAAAAAACTCCTTATCGATGGAAAATGGGTGCCGGCTCGGTCCGGGAAGGTTTTCGACACATATGATCCGGGCACGGGACGCGTAATTGCGCAGGTTCCGGAGGGCGACACCAAGGATATCGACATGGCCGTCAAAGCTGCCCGGCGGGCCTTTGAAGAAGGCCCATGGAGCCGCATCACGCCCAGCGAGCGTGGACGTCTCATCTGGAAACTCGCGGATCTGCTGGAACAGAACGCCGATGAACTGGCCGAACTGGAGGTTCTCAACAATGGCAAGCCGCTTGCCAATGCTAGGAATTCAGACGTTGCGCTCAGCGTAGATATGTTCCGCTACATGGCGGGCTGGGCGACCAAGATCACGGGGGAAACCATTTCGATCTCGGCGCCGGACAAGTACCATGCCTTCACCGTGCGTGAGCCGGTCGGGGTCGTCGGGCAGATCATTCCGTGGAATGCGCCACTGCTCATGCTGGCCTGGAAGGTCGCTCCGGCGCTGGCCACCGGCTGCACGATCGTGCTCAAGCCGGCAGAGCAGACCCCGCTGACAGCGCTGCGCTTCGGCGAACTGGCCCAGGAGGCCGGCATTCCCGCTGGCGTGATCAACATCGTGACCGGTTTTGGGCCGACGGCGGGCGCGGCGATCGCCTCACACCCGCAGATCGACAAGGTTGCCTTTACGGGTTCCAGCGAAATCGGTCGTATAATCGTCAGGGCCGCCGCTGGCAATTTGAAGAAAGTGTCGCTCGAACTGGGAGGGAAGTCGCCCGTTATCGTCTTTCCCGATGCTGACATGTCGGTTGCCATTCCCGGTGTCACGCAGGGCATTTTTGCCAATAGCGGCCAGGTCTGCACTGCGGGATCGCGACTGTTCGCCCATAAGAAAGTGTTTGACCAGATCGTGGATGGGATCGGCCAGCGGGCCGGGAATATCCGGGTCGGCCATGGCCTCAGCGAAGGCGTCCAGATGGGCCCCGTCATTTCCCCGGTCCAGTGCAACCGCGTAATGGACTATATCGAGCAGGGCAGGAGCGCCGGCGCAACGGTGGCGTTTGGCGGCACGCGGATCGGCAACGAAGGCAACTTCATTGCCCCCACGGTGCTGACCGATACCCGACCCGACATGGCGGTGGTGCAGGAAGAGATTTTTGGTCCCGTCCTGTGCGCCATGAGTTTCGATGACGACGACCTGGAACAGATCGCCCGGCAGGCGAATGACAGTATCTTCGGGCTTGCCGGCAGTGTCTGGACGCGGGACCTGAGCGTCGCCCACAAGATGGTACGGCGAATTCGCGCCGGCCGGATTGGGGTCAACGTACACGGTTCGGTTGATGCGGCGATACCCACCGGCGGCTTCAAGCAATCCGGCTGGGGCAGAGAACGGGGACAAGAAGGGCTGAACCTTTACACGGAGACCAAGTCGGTGATTATGTCGCTTTGAAGGGCTGCCAAAAACGGCATTGTGGGGCAGGGATGTCGCATTTCTATCGCTCCAAATAAACGATCACACCGGACAATTGGCTAATTTTGCTTCTATCAACCCGTCGCGCCGCCCGACCAGCATCGCTCATTGTCCATGAAAAGGAAGAAAGCCCGGCCAGGCGTGGCAGCCAGCTAAAGCTTTTCAGGCTTGGCGATGACTTTCGACGCATTCACGCCGGCTCTGATATTTCCCGAGCAGCGAACCATTCGGACCGTCGACCGTGTTTGCAGGGTAGTGCGTGAGTAGTATCGGACACATAGAATGTGAAATGCGACATCGCCTAAGCGATAGCAGTCATAGTTCGCGCACCTCTTGAACCAGACCGTCTACGATAACTCTTATCTTAGCCGGCAGAGCCTTTGTACGCAGCCCAAGGACGTTGACCGTCACCTCGCCGCCGGACATCCCATCCAGTTCGGTCAGCAGCTTTCCATCGCGAATGTCATCTTGAACTATCCATAGTGGAACCTGCCCAAGCCCGTGTCCCCTACTGCCATCCGCACCGTCTCGAAATCCTGGAGTTCATGTTTGACGGAAACAGCATGCCATGCGATCGAGCCGGATCTTGCTGAGCATCTCGAGCATGGCTGGCCGTTCGCAGAAGCGGACCGATCAACCTATTACACCCGACGGGGCGAGGTGGGTTACACGGACTTCCCTGCATATCGATCGGCAGCGTTGCACGCGGAGGTATGCTGACCGAGGCGGGTCGCGCAGGCAAGGAATACGGTTTGGAGGGGATCCACGTCGGCCACGTCATCGTCGATGGTGCCGTCGACGGCCACAAAATCCGCCGACGCTTTCCAGACGACGACTCGCGCCGTGACCGGTTGCTCGATATCGAGGGCGTCGTGGAATGCTCCGCCTTCCTCTATCGGCAGCACCACAAGGCTTGGTCGTTCGAGGTCGACGTCCGAACGTCCTTGCAGCCTTGGTGAGCTCTCGGTGGCGGAAACTTAGCGGCCTTTGAAGTTTGCAGCTCGGCGCCGACCAAAAGGCTATGCCACCGCATGCCGCGCCGGTCGAATGCGCGAACGCGGCCCAACTCGTACGTTGGAAATAAACGACCGCTGCTGCCCCGAAGGCTCGGATGGACCTTGTCAGGAAACGACGTTCCACTGTCCTGATCCACAGGATCGGGTTCGTTGTCCAAAGCAGGGTCCAGCGCGATATATGGACAAGCCGTCCGATAAATCGCCTTGGAGAGCGACCATGCGACTGCCGTGGCACCTCTCACCGAGGCACGAGCGAGAAAGTCCGCTTCACGGCAGTCGCATCGAACAGGCGTGATGCGTCACCGGCGAGCGCCAAGTCGCCGACGCAGAGCGTGACATTCGAGGCTTCGCCCCAGGTCGGCCGAGAGTGCAACAGGGCCGTCCTCGACAACAAGGTCCACCCATCGGCGGTAGCAGTCATGACGAGCCGAGCGCAAGGAGAATGACATGACTTCCAGCAGCATCGTTCGTCAAGATAACGGAGAGCGAACTCATTCAACAATGATGGCTTGGCGCGTGCACGAGTTCGGGCCACCAGAGATCATGAAGTACGAGCGCGTTCCGCGGCCTGATCCTGGCCCCGGCGAGGTCCTCGTCAAAGTTGAAGCCGCCGGCGTCGGACCGTGGGATGGTTGGATCCGGGCGGGCAAGAGCGCCTTACCGCAACCGCTCCCTCTCACGCTAGGCTCGGATCTCTCCGGCGAAATCGTCGCCAAGGGGTCCGGAGTTTCAGAACTGCGTGTGGGAGATCAGGTTTATGGCGTTACGAATCCGCGGTTTATAGGGGCCTACGCCGAATACGCAGTGGCTTCCGCTGAGATGGTGTCGAACAAGCCGACGTCGCTAACCTATGCTGAAGCCGCCTCTGTTCCTGTCGTTGCCGTGACGGCATGGCAGGCGTTGTTTTACCACGCGCAGCTCAAAGCCGGTCAAACGGTTGTGATCCACGGGGCGGCGGGAAATGTCGGCTCGTATGCGGTTCAATTGGCGCGTGAGGCGCACCTGCAAGCGATTGCGACTGCAGCGACGGACGACATTACTTTCGTACGCGATCTCGGAGCAAACACGGTCATCGACCACCAGACCCAACGCTTTGAGGAAAAGGTTAGGGACGCGGACGCTGTCATCGATCTGGTCGGCGGCGAGACGCAGAACCGCTCGTTCCAGGTCCTTCGTCGAGGCGGAAAGCTGATTTCGGCTGTGTCAAATCCGGATCAGAAACTCGCAGAACGCCATGGCGTTGAAGCCTCCTTCTTCCTGGTCAACGTCACGAGGCAGGACCTGGCGGAGATCGCCTGTCTCGTCGACGGTGGAAAACTGAGAACCAGGGTGGGGGCGGTCTTGCCGCTCGCGGACGCGCGCGAGGCGCATTTGATGTTGGAGCGCGTGCGGACTCCACCGAAGGGAAAGATCGTGCTCGATGTCGGAGCGAGATGATCGATCAAGCCTCGTCGTTGCACTCGCGAGCCCCGATTTGCCCACTTCCAAAGCTAGTCTTGAAGGACCAAGCAAATGACTAAGCTAAATCTCTCCAATGCCCTCGTCATTCCCGATTCTTTGCTCGCGAAAGAGGCGACAGATATCCTACGCGAGCACGCCAGCGATCTGCTCTTCAATCACTCGATCCGCGTCTACCTTTTCGCAGCTGAGCAGGGTCGTCAGAGGAAACTGCGCTTCGACTCTGAACTCCTCTACGTGGCGGCCGCATTTCATGATCTCGGCCTTATCAAGAAGTTTTCGAGCCCAGACGAACGCTTTGAGGTCGATGGCGCAAATGCCGCCCGACAGTTTCTAAACGTCCACAACATTGCTGAAGACCAGGTGCAGACCGTGTGGGAAGCAATCGCGCTGCACACCACCCCCGGCATTCCCCGATATATGGGCGCCGAAGTAGCGCTACTCAACTCAGGTGTTCTTCTCGATGTCATCGGAGTGGGCTTCGATCAGTTTCCCGTGGAGCTGCGTGAGGAAATCGTGGTCAAGTACCCGCGGGCAAATTTCAAAGAGGGCTTTATCCAGGAGTATTTCGCTGGCTTTGCGCATAAGCCCGCGACGACGTATGGCACCGTTAACGCGGCCGTCTGCGAACGTTTCATGCCGGGATTTAAGACTCCCAACGCATGCGACTTGATCGCCGCGTCTCCGTTCCCGGATTCCGCACCGCAGAACTCAACATGATGACGAGGACGTATCCCGTGCTCCAGGAGCTTGATCGCGATTGCGGGCGGGCTGCCGACGATGAATCGCTGATCTCTCCCAGGTGGTTAACTCTCGGCGCATTTGCCGCGCGCCGGACCCCAATCGTTGGTGGGAAATTGAGCTGCTTGCCTATCTTGCCTCTCGGTCAGCGCGGCGCTCCGACCGCCCGGGCAATGCCGGTCCGGCTTTTGGCGACTGGCCCGCTGGGGGCTGATAACCGGGCAGCAAGCCGCTGGTGGCGCTGGCGCCAGAATGGGCGCCCTGAGCGTATTGGATGCCGCTGCGGGTGCTCAGGTCATTGCCGGCGGCGCGACGGAGCGGATCGGCTGGGGGCTGCGGGATCAGTCTGGCGGCGCTGCTCTCTATGCTGCTCAAGGAAAGAAGCAGGTTAAAGCGACCGTGATATCGTGACGATGGCTTCGGACGTGAACCGTAGCGGTGACAATCAGTTCGGCCCTGGGTCTTGTTTGAACCAAGCGTGAGACATTAAAGAAAAAGTGCGATGATGTTGATCAATGGATCTGCCAATCGGATTAGTGCGCTGTCAAGAGCAATGCGAACGGCCTCCGTCCCACTGATAGCAACGGCGATCGCTCTGGGAGCTTCGCCCGTGATGGCACAGGACCGGGAGCAGGTGAGAATGGCCTTCGAGCACTCACTGCCGAATGTCGAAGGAACGAGAATAGTTGCTGTGACCGTGACTTATCCTCCGGGAGGCAAATCGCTCGCTCATCACCACGCAGCCTCGGCATTTATTTACGCCTACGTGCTCTCCGGGGCTATCCGCAGCCAAGTCGGCGATGAGCCGGCGAAGATCTATCATGCAGGTGAAGGCTTCTACGAAATGCCGGGCTCACATCACCGCATCAGCGAGAACGCGAGTGAGACCGAGCCAGCCAGCCTATTGGCGCTCTTCGTTTTGGACTCGAAGGACAAGCCCTTGACGACGCCTGACAAGGCGGCAGGATCACAATAGTAGCGCGACAAACTCGCCTGTCGCCGCGACGACTTTTTTGGCCGGTATAGATCGTCCGGTATCGGCTGGAAAATCGACCAATTAAGTCCAGTTCCTGACGCACGGACATTTCGGTTGGTTGATTAACAGACCGGACTGGGCCTTTTGCAGTGTGCTAACTACATGCATAGTACGGCATCTGACTGGAGAGGCCGTAAGAGGTGCCGAAACACGTTGTCGCGATCGTTGTCTATGAGGGTGTTCAGGCCCTGGACGCGGCAGGGCCGATGGACGTGTTCAGCGAGGCAAACACGTTTCTGGACAGTGCCGACCGTTATGAGACAGTATTGGTTGCCGCTCACCGCAATCCACTACGCGCGTCGAACGGGATGCGACTGGTAGCGGACCTGACCTTTGAGGAGGCAGCGGGGGGCTTCGACATCATTCTGGTGGCCGGCGCGCCGACGCCTCCGGCGACGGAGCCGGAACCGTACTTGGTCCAGTGGGTCAAAGAGTTGCCGTGGCGCTCGAGCGTTTATGGATCAATCTGCACCGGAGCCTTTGTCCTTGGCTATGCCGGCCTCCTGGATGATCGACGCGTCACAACCCATTGGCAGGATGCGCAGGCTCTGGCGGCCAGGTTCCCCAAGGCAAGGGTCGAACCGGACTTGATCTATGTGCGCGATGGGCGGCTGATCACCGCGGCCGGTGTGACTGCGGGAATAGATTTGGGCTTGGCGCTCGTCGGGCAGCAGCACGGCGCGGAAACGGCGCTCAAGGTCGCCAAGCGGCTGGTCGTGGTGGCCCAACGCCAGGGCGGGCAGTCGCAGTTCAGTCCCTACCTTACGGCACCTGCCGATCTGGAATCGCCCATCGCACGCATTCAGGACCACGTGATGGGCAACATCGGGGATCGCCACACGCTGGAGTCGCTTGCTGCTGTCGTCGGCATGAGCCCGCGAAATCTAGCCCGGCATTTCGTGCAGGCGACGGGGATTACACCGCATGAGTTCATCGAGCGCGCCCGCGTCGATGCGGCGCGCAGTATGCTGGAAGGAAGCGACAGACCGCTGAAAGCCGTCGCCTTCAATTGCGGGTTCGGATCCGCAGACCGGATGAGGATTGTTTTCACCAGCCGTATTGGCGTGACCCCCGGCCAATATCGCGCCAGCTTCCGGGGGGCGGAATCGGAATAGATCGCGAAGTCACGGCGGGTTGAGACGTGAAGGCTCAGACGGGCATTTGTCAGGAAACGACGCACGGCTGTCCTGATCCGCACGATCCCGTTCGTTGCCCGAAGCAGGGCCTTGTTGCGTAATGCCGACAAGCCCCGCCGGCGGCTGCCCAACGAAGGAGATTTTTCCATGTCTGAGATCATCGCCGAAATTCGCGTGCCTGACAGCGCTATCGCGCGGGCCGCCACACAGCTTGTGCGCGATACCGAAGACGACCTGCTTTTTAACCACAGTCGCCGCGTCTTCTTCTGGGGCGCGCTGACCGGCGAGCGCCGCGGCCTAAAATTTGATCCGGAACTGCTTTACCTTGGCGCCATGTTCCACGACATGGGCCTCACCGAGAAATATGCCAGCCCTGACCTGCGCTTCGAGGTCGACGGCGCCAATGCCGCGCGCGACTTCATGAAGGGCTACGGGGTGCCGGAGCGTGATGTCGAGGACGTCTGGACTGCCATTGCGCTCCACACAACCCCCGGCATCCCAGAGCATATGCGTCCCACAATCGGGCTGGTGACCGCCGGTGTGGAGATGGACGTGCTCGGCGTCGCCTATCACGACTTCACGCATGAGCAGCGCGACAGTGTGTGCGTCCATCATCCGCGCGAGACGAACTTCAAGGAGAACATCATAGACCACTTCGCCAACGGCATCATCAAGAAGCCGTTGACGACGTTCGGAAATGTGAAGGCTGACGTCCTAGCGCTGAAGGACATGAACTATGTCCGCCAGAATTTCTGCTCGATCATCCTTGGCTCACCTTGGCCGAGCTGACCCTGGTTGCCGCCGGTCGAGGAAGCTGAAATGGGCGCCATTCCTATATTTCTCGTCTCAGTTTGAGCCGCAAACCGGTGGCGGCGAGACCATTTCGGACGGACGCTATGCTGGAACAAAGAAATTTCTTCTACTGCCTGAGCTGCCAGAGTCCTGGCACGACGTGATCGCTGCTCTGCGTAGAAAATCCGAATAACGGGGTGAGATAGTGATCCGGGACCGTATGGGTCTGCTCTAGATCGCGGACGGCACCTACAGCGAGCCGGAACAGGAGTATGAGCGGTTACTCTATAACCGCCTAGCTGCCGTGATCGGCGGTCTCGGCGAAGGTAATGATAGCGGCGATGGCGGCGCCGTCGTCGGCTACGATTTCAGCGGCCTACCAGCCTGTAATTAGTCGCGTTCATCGTCCTTAGGTTCGCCAAACCATACGAGAGCCTTCCACGACGACCTCGATGTCGAATTGCTGTGTGATGTAGACTAGGCCGCTGCCTGGAGTCCTCGGAGCCATCGCGCGCCGCGGATCCAGGATTTTTGTTGCCTTCAACCGCGCAACTTTGGCCGGCGCTTCATAGTGAGAAGCTCCGTCACATCATGCAGTTCATCTGCCGATGAAATGGCAATCGTCAGCCATTTTCCATCGATGTATGTTTTGGCTTCGTCGTAGAGCTTGACCAATTGCGGACGCCAGACATAACGCCGCTCCTCGCGCTGGCGGCGTTTCTCGGGCAAGCCTTCAGAACGCAATGATCGCCATCGGCGTCTCGGCCACGCCGGTTTTCATTAGGCTGACGCGAGGCCAAGTGCTGTCGATCAAGAACGAGGACTACATCACCGCGGCGCGCGCGCTCGGCTCGCGCGACCGCAACATCATCCTCGCACATGTTCTGCCCAAGGTGCTGGCTCCAATCGTCGTCCAAATCACCATCACCATGGCGGTCGCCGTCCTCGCCGAGGGCAGCCTTGCCTTTCTCGGGCTCCGCCGGCGCCAGCCGGCGCAGACAGTTCCTGAGTGAGGCCCCGTGGATGACGGTCTGGCCGGGACTGCGATCATCGCCGTCGTGCTCGGCTTCAACCTCTTGGGCGACGGGCTGAACGACACGCTCACGCCACAGTTCGAGGACAGTTGACGTCGGCGAGTGATCTCCGATGCCCACACCCCAAATCGGTTGTCAGCAGTTGCGCCACAAGCTGAGATGATGATGGCGCGAATGGCTGACGCGGTCTCGCTGAGGCAGGCGGCATGATCCGATTAAATCGATATGAACGCCCGATACTCGTGATAGATAGGAGTGGCTGCACCTGCTAGCCACGAGACAGACAGACCGCAGGCCTGTCGTGCTTCACCCCACCCTGGCGCTTCGGCTCATGTCGAAGGTCGTCACCGGATGGCCTGAAGCTTATCCAAGCAGGGAGAGTTTCGATGTCTGGACACGGGTATGAGGGCGGACGGCTCGATCTCCCCTTCGTAGGACTTAGCACCTTCGGTAAACGGCCGATCTGCCTGGATTGGGACAAGATCGATGCCGATGTGGCGGTGCTGGGTGTTCCCTTCGACATGGGCACGCAGTACCGCTCCGGCGCGCGCTTCGGGCCGCGCGCCATCCGCGAGGCGTCGACGCTGTTTTCCTTCGGCCATGGCGGCGCCTACGACCATGAGGACGACCAGACCTATCTGCCGCTTGACAAGGTGCGGATCGTCGACATCGGCGATGCGGATATTGTGCACACCGATACCGTCACCAGCCACGCCAATACGGCAAAGGCGGTCCGCAAGATTCTCGAACGAGGCGCGTTGCCCGTCGTTCTGGGCGGCGACCATGCCATCAACATCCCCTGCGTCCGGGCGTTCAGCGAACATGGCCCTATCCATATCGTGCAGATCGACGCCCATCTCGACTTTGTCGACGTGCGTCACGGCGTACGCGAAGGCCACGGCAACCCGATGCGCCGAGCGGCCGAACAGTCGCATGTCAGCGGCCTCAGCCAGCTCGGCATCCGCAACGTCTCCTCTACGGCCCGCGACGGCTACGAAGACGCACGCCAGCGCGGCTCGACCATCCTTTCCGTCCGCCAGGCGCGCAAGCTCGGCGTCGAAGGCGTGCTGGCAACCATCCCGGAGCGCGCGCGCTACTATGTGACGATCGACATCGACGGCTTCGATCCATCGATTGCGCCGGGCACCGGCACGCCCAGCCATGGCGGCTTCCTGTATTATGAAGTAATGGAAATGCTCCAGGGCCTAGTGAAGCGCGGCGACGTGGTCGGCATCGACCTCGTCGAGGTCGCCCCGGCCTACGACCCTTCGGGCATCACCGGCTTTCTCGCAGCACAGGTGCTCCTAAATTTTCTCGGCTACATCTTCGTCGAACGCGAAGCGCGCGGACGCTGAACGGAAGGAACACAACGATGCCAACGAACGCCAGTGACGGTCAGGTTCAACTCATTCCCGCCCGCAAGGGCGTGGCGGCGCCCGTTGCCCAAGGCCAGGTGATCACCGTCATCAACACCCATGGCACCCAGGTGGTGGACACCTGGGCCTTCTGCGCCGACGACATCGCGGAATTCATGTCGATGGAGCACAGCCGTGGCGGCATGCTCAAGGTGAATCCCCAGAACGGCGACACGCTGCGCAGTAACAAGCGGCGTCCGATGCTGACCCTGATCCAGGATACGTCGGGCGGCGTGCACGATACGCTGATCGCCGCCTGCGACCGCTATCGCTACCAGCAGTTGGGCCATGTCGGCCACCATGACAACTGCACTGACAACCTGGCGGCCGCTCTCGGCGCGCTCGGGCTGACGTCATCCGAAACCCCTTCGCCCCTCAACCTGTTCATGAACATTCCCGTCCGCAAAGACGGTTCGGTCTCGTTCGAGGCACCGGTGTCGGGACCGGGCTCCTATGTGTCGATGCGCGCGGAAATGGATTTGATCATCGCGTTCTCGGCCTGCCCGCAGGACCTCATTCCGGTGAACGGGGAAGACTGCGTTCCAACCGAAGCGCACTACCGAATCGACGCCAAGGCGCCGCGCCTTTAAGCACCGCGCTCAGACCATTGATCCCGAAAAGCGCCCCCCCCTTTCGGGATTGATGCGTAAAGAAGTTTTTACACGCCGCGTATCTTGGGAAGCGGCTTTTTCGCTTCAGTCGGTTGCCCTTTACCGGCAGTTTTTTCGGCATTCCCCACCCTTTTGCGCAGTTCCTGGACAAAAATCCGCTCCGACAGCGACGCCTTCTTGTGCTTTGGCGCGATGATGACGAAGGGCGAGCGTATCTGTGCCTCGGGTACCAGCAGCGCCTTCAGCCGGTCGTTCTGTCTAAACGTGACGGTCATGTGATCCGGCAGATAGCCGACGAAGTGGCCGCTCAGGATATACATCGCCTGCGCCTCGATATTCGAGGCATAGGCGCCGACATGCGCGTTGGGAAAATGCTGCAGTTCCGACTTGTTGGCATAGGGCCGCACCACCATCTGCGATGCCTCCACATCGGCCTTTGTCACCAGCTTGCGGGAAAACAGCGGGTGACGCTCGCTGCAATAGAGCGAGTTCCTTTCATGATGGAACTCAGTTTGCGAATAGCCGGGCAGCAATTTGATGCGCGGGGAGATCGCGAAATCGATCCCGCCCTTGGCGGTGTCCGCGATCAGCTGCTCGGGCGAGCCTATGGTGATGCGCAGATCGACTTCGCTGGCCTTCTTGATGAACTGGTGAATGACGTCATCGAGGCCAAGGTTTGAATCGGTAACGGTCGCATCGACGATCCCGACGCGCAGCACGCCCGTCGCCTTGGAGCGCAATTCCCCCAATTGCATCTCGAACGCCGACAGCGCGGATGTCAGCGAATGGGAATATTCATAAACAGCGCTGCCCCTGTCGGTCAGTTCGAAGCCCCGTCTGCCGCGCTGGCACAGCGAAAACCCCAACCGCTCCTCCAGCGCATTGATCTGGAAACTGATCGTCGACTGGCTCATCGCCAAGGCAAGCTGCGCTCCAGTGAATCCGCCATGTTCGACCACGGAACGGAAAACCCTGAGCGCACGGATATCGGCTACCGACAGACGCAATTCTGACACTCCTCCCCGAACCTGTGCAGGCGGTGTCCGGCATCAGCCTTACATCGCCAATTTCGATGTATAGTCTATTCATTCCATGTTTATCAAAGATTCAATCCTGCCATGCTGCCCTACCAGATGGCGGCGTGCCGTCCTGCCGCTGGGAAGTTCAACAACCGGGCCGGCAACGCAGTCGGCCGGCGACTTGGAGGTTTGAGGCTCGTCACGCATGTGAGATTCCTGAGCGCTTACAGAAGCCTCGGACTCCAAATAATCCATAATAAACGAGAACATACGAAGCTGGAGGAAGTCATGCGATCCGCTCTGAAACTGTGCACTTCGATACTGCTGGCCGCGTCACTCTCGCTCGCTGTGGCGAGCATCGCCACAGCCGCCGATCTTCTGGATCGGATCAAGGAGAAGGGCGAGATCACCATCGCGTCCGAGGCGCGCTACCCACCATTCGAATATGTCGATAACGGCAAGGTCGTCGGCTATGGCGTCGACCTCTTCGAAGAAGTCATGAAGGCGCTACCGGACGTGAAGGTGAACCGGCTCGACCTGCCGTTTCAGGGCTTGCTGCCGGGCCTCCAGACCGAAAAATTCGACGCCATCATAACGTCCGTCACCGTCAACAAACAGCGTTACGATACCTACAGGCTGTCTCTGCCGATCGCCGACGCGTCGTTCTCCTACGTCAAGCGCGAGGGCGATACGTCGCTAAACACGCCCGAAGACCTGAGCGGCAAGAATGTTGGCACGCAGGCCGGCTCGGCACAGCTCAAGGGCACCGAGGCCTTTTCCGAGGCACTCAAGGCAAAAGGCATGGCGCCGATCGCCAACATCCAGACCTATGTCGACTTCAATGAGGCCTATGCCGACCTGGCTGCCGGCCGTACCGATGCCGTGGTGAATTCCCTGCCCAATCTGCTTTACCTGCAGACGCAGCGCGGCGACGCCTTCGAAACCATCCGCACGACGTTCGGGGAGCCGACCTATTTCAGCTGGGCCTTCCGCAAGGATGACGACAGCAAGGCGCTTGCCGACTTCATCGACAACCAGTTCCGCAAGCTCGCCGCCGATGGAACCATGGCCAAGCTTCAGGAGAAGTGGTTCGGCTTCACCATGAAACTGCCGACGGATGCCCTGCCCGAACCTAAGAGCTGACAAGCCGGCATGGGCTCACAGCACCCGGATAAACGGCGAGGCTTCCCAGCCTCGCCTGCGAAAAACGTCCAGGCTGCACGCCTGGCCTCAAGTCCATAAGGTCTGACCACGTGGCAATGCTCGCCCTCATCCGGGACAATCTGCCCATCATGCTCTGGGGGGCGGGCATGACGATTCTGGTGTCGGGCGTCGCCATCATTCTCGGCATGCCGCTCGGCCTCGTTCTTTGCTTCGGGGTCACCTCGAAGAAGATATGGCTGCGCCGCTTTTCGCGCATCTATCAAAGCGTGTGGCGCGGCACACCCATCCTAGTGCAGTTGCTGATCATATACTATCTGCTGCCGCTCATCGGCATCAACGTGGCTCCTATCCTTGCCGCTATCATCGCGCTGACCCTCAACACGATCGCGTTCCAGGCCGAGATATTTCGCGGCGGGCTTTTGGCCATTCCGCGGGGGCAATTGGAAGCGGCACGCATGGTGGGCATACGCAAATGGGCGGCGCGCCAGCACATTCTCGTCCCCCAGATACTGCGTCTCGTCATTCCCTCGCTGGTCAACGAGACCATCAGCATTCTGAAAAATTCCTCGCTGGTTTCCGTTATCGCGGTGACGGAACTGATGCGGGTGAGCCAGCAGATCGTCGCGACCACCTACCGCCCGTTCGAAATCTACATCGCCGCCGCCATCATCTACATCGTCATCAATTTCCTCCTGTCGCTGCTCGGTCGCATGGCCGAGCAGCGACTAGCGCGGAGGGCCTGAGCCATGACGCAGTTCTTCGACCTGTGGCTGCAATATGGGCCGCTGATGCTGGCCGGACTGGCGACGACGGCCTGGATCTGCGCGCTGGCTGCTGCCCTCGGACTGGCTGTCGGCCTGTTGCTCGCCTGCCTCGAAAGCACGCAGTTCACGCCGTTGCGCTGGGCCGTTCGCGCCTATATCGAGATCATGCGCGGCCTGCCGATCCTGATCCTGCTGTTCGTGCTCTATTATGGCGGCCCGCGTATCGGCCTCAGGCTGAGTGCCGAAGCAGTCGGCGTTTTCGGCCTCGGCTTCTACGGGGCCGCCTATTTCGCGGAAATCTTCCGCTCCGGTTTCCAGTCGATCCCCAAGGGCCAGATCGAGGCCGCGCGCATGGCGGGGCTGACCGGCACGCAGATCATCCGCCATATCAAGTTGCCGCAGATGCTGGTCATGATCACCCCGCCGACGGTCAACCAGATCATCATCCTCATCAAGGAATCCGCGGTGCTGTCCATCATCACCGTCGCCGAGCTGACCAAAAACACGACGCAGTTCGTCAACGAGACCTATGCGGTCATCGAACCCTATCTCGCCGCTGCCCTGCTCTACTGGCTGCTGGTCGAGGTAGTCGCGCAGCTCGGCAAATACGTTGAGCGCCGGGTGCGGTTCTAGGCCGCTCAACCACCAATTGGGAACAAACGATGGCCACTGAAACCACCGAGCCCGTCATCAAGATACGGAACCTGACCAAGGATTTCGGCACGTTCGCGGCCTTGTCTGGGATATCGCTCGACATCAATCTCTCCGAGGTCGTCTGCATCATCGGCCCCTCGGGATCAGGCAAGAGCACCCTGTTGCGCTGCGCTAGCTTCCTTGAGGACTATACGAGCGGCGAGATCGAGATCGAGGGCCGGCTGCTCGGCTACAAGCGCGGCGCCGGGGGACTGGTGCGCGAGAGCGAACAGAACATCGATGCCGTGCGCCGCAATGTCGGCATGGTGTTCCAGCACTTCAACCTCTGGCCGCACATGACCGTGCTGGACAACGTGACGCTGGGCCTACGCCTTTCCAAGCGCACCCCCGTCGCCAAGGCGAAGGACAGCGGACGCCGGGCGCTGGCCAAGGTCGGCCTCGCGGATTTCGCCGAGCGCTATCCCTCGCAGCTTTCAGGCGGCCAGCAACAGCGCGTCGGCATCGCCCGCGCGCTCGCCATGGAACCACATGTGATCCTATTCGACGAGCCGACTTCGGCGCTCGATCCCCAACTCGTGGGCGAGGTGCTCGACACCATGAAGCAACTGGCTGTCGAGGGCATCACCATGGTGGTGGTGACGCATGAGATGGGCTTTGCTGCCCAAGTCGCCGACCGCGTCGTCTTCATGGACTGCGGCAAGGTGGTCGAGCAGGGCCCTCCTGCCAAACTCTTCAACGATCCGCAAAGCCCGCGCCTGCGGGAATTCCTCGACACCTGGAGACAGCGCAACATGCTCTTCCAGAACGAGTCCGTCGCCGGCCGCTAGGCCAGCGACACCATCGACAAGACAAGACGGAGGACCGCATCCATGAACGAAGCCCTGAGCCCAGCGGGCGTTCCCCGCATGTATGGTGACGTGCCGCCATTCATGGCGTTTCCCCATGTTCGCGACCTGGCCGGCCTTTCGGCCGACGCCGTGGTGGTGGGGATGCCCTATGACGGCATCGCCACATTTCGCGGCGGCGCGACACGCCGCGCGCCGCAGGAAATCCGCAAATACTCGCTCCTCTACGGCAGCTACAGCTTCGACTGGGACCTCGACATGCTGGCGCATATCACTGTAGCCGACGCCGGCGACATCGATGTCGTGCGGGGCGATAATGCCGCCAGCTACGCCCGCCTCAAAGCGCGGCTTGGTGCGGTGCTGGCCAACGGGGCGGTGCCGCTGACCATCGGTGGCGACCATGGCATCAGCTACCCGGCGGTGCGCGCCGTCGCCGATGCCGGCGACACCCCCGTCGGACTCATCGTCTTCGACACCCACCTAGATCTCAGCGAATCCTTCGGCGGCGACCGCCTCACTCGCGCCTCGCCCCTGCTGCGCATTGCCGAACTCGACAAGGTGGACCCCCGCCGCATCGTCGTCATCGGCGCGCGAGGCCCCCGCAACCTGCCCGAATGGACACCGCTCTACCGCAAGTTGGGCATCACCGTGTTTTCCATGGAGGAGGTGGAGCGCCTCGGCATCGAAACAGTTGCTGAACGCGCGCGCACCATCGCCAGCGCCGACGGCGCGCACCTCTATATCAGCCTCGACATCGACGGCGTCGACCCCGCCTTCGCACCGGCGACCAACAGCCCGGAACCGGGTGGCCTCACCTCGCGCGAAATCATTCGCGGCGTGAGGATCGCGGCCCGCGACGGCTTTGCTGGATTCGACCTGGTGGAGGTATCGCCGGACTTCGATGCCAGCAGCGGCACCACCAGCATCCTGGCTGGCCGGCTTCTGGCGGAGGCCCTGTTCTGCCTCGCGGCCAAGCGCGCCGGCCGGCAGGACGCCTGGCGCGACGCCCACAAGACCGACGCGCAACAGAAATAGCATCACCCTTCGGAAAGCCTCGCGGTCGAGTGACCCGATGCACCAACAGGACACAAGACCATGAGCATTGCAGATTTCCAGCCACTAGATTCAGGCAGCGTTCCACGTTTTGCCGGCCCTTCGACCTTCATGCGCCTGCCTATGGCGCGTCCGGAGCAGGTCGACATCGCCCTGATTGGCGTTCCCTTCGACGGCGGCACCACCAACCGGCCGGGCGCGCGTCATGGGCCGCGCGAAATCCGCAACCAATCCAGCCTAGTGCGGCGCGTCCACCATGTCACGGGCCTCTCGCCGTTCGAACAGGTGCGTACCGGCGACTGCGGCGACGTGATCGTAAACCCGCTCGACCTGCCCGGCTCGCTGGACACGATCAGCGCCTTCTTCAAAAACGTCCACCGCGCAGGTGCCCGGCCGCTGGTTGTCGGCGGCGATCATCTAATCACGCTGCCCATCCTGCGCGGCATCGCCAAGGAGCCAGCCGGCCTCATCCACTTCGATGCCCATTCCGACACCTATGACGAGTTCTTCGGCAACCGCTACAACCACGGCACCCCCTTCCGTCGTGCCGTCGAGGAGGGCCTGCTGGATCCGAAGCGCATGGTCCAGATCGGCATCAGAGGTGCAATCTCCGATGCAGAGAACTACGATTTCGCCCGCGAGGCCGGCATCCGCATCATCGTCATCGAGGAATTCATGGAGCGCGGCGTGGACGCGGTGATGGCCGAGGCACGCTCGATCGTCGGTGAGGCGCCGGCCTACGTCTCGTTCGACATCGACGCGCTCGATCCGTCTTTTGCCCCCGGCACCGGCACCCCCGAGATCGGCGGCATCACGACGCGCGAGGCCCAGAAGATGGTCCGCGCGCTGGCCGGCGTCGACATCATCGGCGCCGATCTGGTCGAAGTTTCGCCTCCGCTCGATCCTTCAGGCGTCACCGCGCTGACCGGTGCCACCCTCCTGTTTGAGCTTCTCTGCGTAATGACGGTCCAGATGCTGGCTCAATGAGACCATGCACGGACATTGTCTTTTCGGTCATATCAGGGAGTTGGCATCATCGCAGATAGGAAATGTTGCTTTATAGGCAAGCCAGATTGCCATTCGATCGGAACCGCTGCTCAGCGGATTCACGTTCCGTCCAAAGGTTCTTGGTGAAGCGCTCGCGCGACAGGTCGATGACGCCATAACACAGCACCGCCACTCCGCATGGCGGTGCTTGGACTTTGATCAGCTTTCGAGCTTGCGCGGGCCTTCTCAGCCTTTCGGGCTGAGGTCGACGCCGAACCATTCTTGAGACGTGGCCGCCAACGTGCCGTCGGCTACCATCTCGGCGAGCGCCTTGTTGAGAAGGGCCTGCAGTTCCGGCTCGTTCTTGCGGATGCCGAGGCAGACATTGGTTGCCATGATGCCGCCAACCAGCAGCGGTCCGCTGGTCACAAGCGCGCCATTGCTCTTCGACGCGCGGTCGCGCGCGAACACGATGTTGTCGAACTGGCCGTCTAGTCGCCCGCTCTCGAGATCGAGCTGAACCTGTTCGGAGGAATTGCAGGTCTTGACCTCGCGACATCGCCGAAATTCTGCTGAATGAAGGTCAACTGGCTGGTCGAGAGGGATGCACCCAGCGTCTTGTCTTCAGACCTTCCTTGAGATCGGCGACGGCCTTCTTGCCTTCTTCGGTGTCGGTGGATATCTTGCGACTATCGTTGTGCAGTTCAGTCACCGCCATCGTTCGGAGTAGAAGTAATATTGCCGCTGCCATATCGTTCGAGTCTGCCGGCACACTTCCCGCTTTGGTAAAATCACGACGATGCCCACGCCAAACCGGAATGTCCGCTCTTTAGGGTCGCAGCCCGAAGCGCCCGTCCGCTTGCGTGAAGAGTTTCGGGCGCCGGCAGGCGTACGAAAGTCCCCGAGGAAGGAACCCGTGGGCCACAGTCGATGGCTATGGGGATTTCGATTTTGCGGCTGGTGTCGGCGATGGCGCGACCGCCGCCGGCAAGCGGCGGGTTTGATGCGGACGGACCGTTTCGCCTTTCAGCCACGTGGTATTGTCGGCTCGTCGCGCGGCCAGGCGCGACCCGTTCCGATGAGTTCGGCTGGGCGGCGACATCGGCGAGGCGAAAGCGGATGGCTTTGCCATCGTCGATGAGGAACTAGAACTCGGCCTGCGCTCGGTCGCCGTGCCGATCGTCGACCGGCAGAACGCACGGTCGTGGCCATCAACGTCTCGACCCAGTCGGCCCGTTTCTCGGTCGCGGAGATGGAGCGGGAACTCCTGCCGGCACTGCTGGAGGCAAAGAGCGCATTGAGGATTTTTTCGTGGTGTGATGGTCGAACAAGCACAAGAACCGAGTAAAAGGTTATGCGTAGATGAGAATGACCTCTCTACACCAAGCGCTCACATAAACTGTCCAGCTGATGCTGTACGCCGGAAACGGCCATCCAATGGTGACCCTCAGGAGCTACGACCCTCTATAAATCCCTTAAGGAATGCCGCGAGCGAACGCTCAAGAGTCGGAGAGGGATAACCACCCTCCTGAACTATCAGGGTCGGTCGCGACAGCGCCCCCAGCATTTTCCCCATTCGGTGAAACCCACTTTCGTCCACAGCCATACAGGCAAAGGGGTCCGCTTGGGAGGCGTCCAAACCAAGAGCGACAACCAGGATATCCGGCGAGAATTGCCGCGCCGCGTCGCAACTTTTTGCCGCGGCAGCCAAATAGACCTCGCTGCCACTCATCAGTGGCACTGGCAGGTTTAGATTGTATCCTTCACCAACTCCGGCGCCGACCTCATCGGCATATCCGGCGTAGTAAGGGTAGAGCCAGGCCGGATCGCCGTGCATCGATACCGTGAGTACATCGCATCTGTGGTAGAAAATGGCCTGAGTGCCATTGCCGTGGTGCACGTCCACGTCGATGATTGCCACACGCGCGCCTTTTGACGCGGCCCAGTTGGCCGCGATCGCGGTGTTGTTCAGGTAGCAGAAGCCGGCTGCCTGATCGCGGTAGGCGTGGTGGCCAGGCGGCCGGCAAAGCGCATACATTGCCTTTTCTCCCGCCAGCACCCGCACCATGGCATCGAGTGCCGTGTTGGCGCTGGCGCGCGCTGCTTCCCAAGTGCCTTCGACCAACACGCAGCTGGCGTCGGCTTGGTAGAAGCCCGCCCGGCCAAGCAAATCTTCTGGCAGGCGGCCCATATGCCGGCTGGGATGGACGCTCGATCGCAGTTCTGAACCGTTCCCTGGCACTGCCCGCCACGTCTCGAAACCGGTCTGCAGGAAGGCGAGATAGTCGCGATCATGGATTGCCGCGATGCCGTCCAGCGCGTGTTCACGGGGAGGCTGGACGGCGACGCCTGCCGTTTGCAGGCCGGCAAGCAGCGCCGTGATCCTTTCGGGTTGCTCGGGGTTCGGTTTCAGCACGCCGCCGGCAATGCGGGTGAGCGGCCGATGCAAGTGTTGCCGCTCGTCGAAGATGGCAAGCATGGGAGCTAATGATCCTCGGCGATGCTGCCGTCACGACGACGGACGAACTGGGCGGCGATCAGAACGATAATCGACAGGATCACCAGCATCGAGGAGATCGCCGCCACCGTGGGGTCGACCTGGTCGCGTATGTTGGCGAACATGCGCTTGGTCAGCGTCGAGGTCGCGCCACTGGAGATGAAGGGCGAAACGACCACTTCGTCGAAGGAAGTGATGAAGGCAAACAGCATACCCGAAATCACGGAAATGCGAATCTGCGGCAAGGTCACGGTCAGGAAGGCGCGCACCGGCGACGCGCCCAGGCTGCGCGCCGCGCGCTCCAGATTGATGTCGAAGCTCGCCAAGCCGTTGCTGACGGCAATGATCACGAACGGGATGGCGAGCGTCGTGTGCGCCAGCACCAGGCCGGTCAGCGTGTTGTTGAGGCCGAGCCGCGAATACACGAAGAAGGGGTCGGAACAAGAGCAGTGCGAAATCGTACGCTAAGGGCGAAAGGATCATGAACTCTTCTGTAGTGCTGCTATGCAGCATCCGATCCCTGTGGATTGCCCTCGCAGGGCACCAGTTTTGATTTCTTCGCCTGACCGACTCGACGACGCTCCCGGCACATTGGTCGTGGATGGAGTTGGGCGATGGGTAAACGGAGGCTTCTCAAGGTTCAGGATCGACAGAGACTTTTCGATATACCAACCGATGAGGACGGCCTCATCCGACACTATTCGTTGTCGTCGGCTGACAGGCTTGAGATTGGACTTCGCAGACGGGAACACAATCAGTTCGGATTTGCCGTTCAGCTCTGCCTGATGCGATATCCAGGCCGGGTGTTATCGACCGACTAAACTCCGCCTCGCGCAATGCTAAAGTACGTTGCTGAGCAGATTGGCGCCGACGCTGGAAAGTTTGCGCTCTATGCACGCCGTGAAGAAACGCGTCGCGATCATATTGCTCGCTTGATGGTTTATCTGGCCGCGCGGAGCGCGACGGGGCAAGACCGTAGAGCTGCGCTGCTGGCTGCAATTCAAGCGGCCACGACGTCCGACGACGGTGGCGCGATAGCGAGTGCCACTGTCGCCATGTTTCGTGAACGCGGATCTCTTTTGCCAGCGATCGACACGATCGAACGGATCGGTCTTGCCGCCCGCGCCATTGCCCGTCGGCGGGCGGAGAGAGCGCTGATCGAAGAAATTTCGGTCGATACACTTCAATCATTGGATAGGCTGTTGGAGGTTGAGCCGGCCATTGGCCAAACGCGCTTTCATTGGCTGCGATCAGCGCCGGATGCGCCAGGTGCTTCAAACTTGGTCGGGCTGACCGAACGGATCGCCTTCCTGCGCAAGCTAGAAATCGATCCGAAATTGCAGATGCGTATATCATCTGGACGGTGGGATCAGATGATCCGTGAGGGCAACGCCACACCGGCATGGCTGGCCAACGACTTCAATGCCAGCCGTCGACACGCGCTGATCGTGGCGCAGATTATCAAGCTCGGCCAGAAGCTCACTGACGATGCAGTGTCGATGTTCATCAAGTTGATAGGCCGGCTGTTCTCGCAAGCCAATAACCGCAAGAAGCAGCGGCACATGGACTGCAGGCCGGATACGGCCAAAGCGCTACGCATGTTCCTGGACACGATCACAGCCCTGCAGTCCGCGAACGATTATGGCCGCAACGCATTGGAGGTTCTCGATCAAGAAGTTGGATGGCACCGGTTGCTTCGGATGTAGCCTGAGCTTGAGTCGATGGTCGAGGACAACGAGGCGTCGCCTTTGACCTTGGCGGCCGAGCAATATGCGACCGTCAACAAGTACGCCGGTGCGTTCCTGCAGGCGTTCACATTCCGCTCAGCGCGCCGCCATGACCCCCTTCTTGCGGCGATTTCGCTGCTGAAACGGCTCTATGCCGAGAAGCGGCGGAGCCTTCCGGATCGCGTCCCGGTCACCCACCTCAGCCAAGCTGATCGACGGCTAATCCTCGGGCAGGAGAAGCCCGATCGCCGTCTCTATGAGATTGCTACGCTCGCCGCTTTGCGAGACCGCCTTAGATCCGCGGACATTTGGGTCGACGGCAGCCGATCTTTCCGACCGATCGACGAGCACCTGATGCCGCTGCCAACGTTCACAATCCTGAAAGATGAAGGTCGCCTCGGACTTGGTGTCCAAGAGGACGGTGCGGCGTGGCTTACCGAAGCGCGGCAGATGCTCGACTTCAACCTGAAGCGCCTGGCGCACAGGGCACGATCCGGGAAGCTCGACGGTGTTCGTCTCGAAGGTGGAACGCTTATCGTCACGCCGGCAGCTGGCGAAGTTCCCGCAGCAGCCGAGGACCTAAATGCCGAGATCAGCGAGCTCTATCCGTTGGTCGAGGTGCCAGATCTCTTGAGGGAGGTGCATGAATGGACCGGCTTTGCGGATTGCTTCACCCATGTTCGCACGGGTGACACTCCGAGGAATGTCTCGGCCATGCTGGCTGGCGTACTGGCCGATGCAACCAACCTTGGTCCGAAACGGATGGCCAGCGCGTCCAAAGGCATCAGCGCTCACCAGATCAGTTGGATGCGCACCTTCCATGCGCGGTCAGAAACCTACCGTGCGGCCCAGGCCTGCGTGACGGACGCACACACCCGCCATCCGCATTCTCGTCTTTGGGGCAATGGCACGACGTCATCATCTGATGGCCAATTCTTCCGAGCAAGCGACCGAGCCGCAAAGCGCGGAGATATCAATCTGCATTACGGCAGTGAGCCCGGATCGAAGTTCTACAGCCATCTGTCAGACCAGTACGGCTACTTCAGCATCTTGCCCATCAGCCCGACCGAAAGCGAGGCTGCCTTTGTGCTCGACGGACTATTCGATCAGGACACGATCCTCGACATCCAGGAACACTTTACCGATACAGGCGGCGCGAGCGATCACGTCTTTGGGCTATTCGCTCTGATCGGAAAGCGGTTCGCACCGCGACTGCGCAATCTCAAAGATCGGAAGTTCCACACGTTCGAGAAAGGCGATGCATACCCGGCGCTGTCGAACCACATCGGAGCGCCAATCAACACCACCCTGATCCTCGATCACTGGGACGATCTGCTTCATCTGGCGGCATCGATAACCACCCGTGCCGTCGTGCCCTCGACGATCTTGAAGAAGCTCTCGGCATCACCGAAGGAAAGCCAACTGGCCAAGGCTCTTCGGGAACTCGGCCGCATCGAGCGGTCGCTTTTCATGATTGAATGGTACTCGAGCTCGACACTGCGCCGGCGCTGCCAAGCCGGCCTCAACAAGGGGGAGGCAGCGCACAAACTCAAACGCGCAGTCTTCTTTCATGAGCGTGGCGAGCTCCGCGACCGGTCGTTCGAAAGTCAGGCATTCCGCGCATCGGGCCTCAATCTTGTCGTCAGCGCGATCGTCCACTGGAACACGGTCTATCTCGACCGCGCGGTCACAGAGCTCAAACGAGCGGGAAGGAACATCTCAGATACGCTATTGAAGCATATCTCGCCGCTGAGTTGGGAGCACATCAACCTGACAGGTATCTACACTTGGGACAGCGAGCAACATCTCCCGGAAGGCTTCAGGTCGCTTCGCCTCCCGGCAGGGCTACGCCGTGCCGCATAACGTTCCTGCTCCGTTCGACCTTAGCGTACGATTTCGCACTGCTCTTGTTCCGACCCCAGGTAAACGGCTTCGACGCCGGGCCGATTGAAGCGCCCGCCATCGATCGCCGCGCCCCCACCACTGGTGGGCAGGCCCATTTGGGTGTCAGATAGCGATGGAAGATCTCGTCCGGCCCGACGCGGGTGACCTTCACCCGCGCGCCCCGTTCTCGAGATCCCGGATGAAGGCCAGCACTGCTTCGACCTGGCCGCCCGCGACGAGTTCGGCCGCCGTGCGATGGCCATAGTCGGCGATCGGCTCATTGCGATACCAGTAGATCGCCTTGTCGACGTCGCCGGTGAGTTCCGTTGCGGCCGAAATCACCTTCACCATCTCGCGCATCCGACCCTGCAGTCGCTCCGACGACGGGTTACGGAGCGTGTTGCGGTGGACGCCGGTCAACTGCGCCAAGTTGGCCACCTTCACGCCCAGCGCCTGCGACAGGCGCTTCGGCGAGATATAAGGCGTGCGCGGCTCCTGCAGGCTGTCGACAAAACCTGAGACCACTTTCGATTGTGCGAGCTGTGCGTGGGTCATGACAAATCTCCGACCTCTCTCTTACGCACAATATATGCACATTCCTAGGCATAGCAAGTGAACAGAGCCCGACGCCATTTCCAGCGCACTGCTTGTGCTTCCCCATCCTCGTAGCGGATGATAGCTAGCTGTGAGCTAGCGGCAGCAATGCGCCTCATTACCGCCGTACAAGCCAACATCGATATAGACCGAAAGCGGACGTGGGAAATCAGCAGCTCTCAAGGCGCACCGGCGCGCTGCTTGATGGTCGATTCGAGCCCGGCGTCATCCTTTTGAAAGCGGCAAGGTTGGAAGCCCAAGCTCGCGCAAGAATGTGTTGTGCTTCGCTGTCGCTGCGCGAAACTGCTTCTCGATGTCGACCAAGTCTTCATTGGCGGCTATTAGATCGATTTCGAGCTCATCCTCAGCCGTTCTGATGTAGCGGGAAATATTGAGGTTGTGACCCTCGTCGGCGATACGATCGATGCTGACGCGCTTGGAATAGCGGCCCTCCTCCTTACGGAACTTGTAGGTTTCGATGATCTTGCCGATATGGTCCGTTGTCCCGTTCTTGCCATCCCCTAATTTGTTCTGACGCTTGTCCTTCAAAAGTGCTCGGCTGCGTTGATGAAGAGAACATCGTCGGGCTTCTTACACTTCTTCAGAACAAGGATGCAGACCGGATACCCGTCGAATAGAACAGGTTGGCGGGCAGTCCGATGACGGCGTCGATGTGACCGTCCTTCAGCAGCTTGGTTCGAATGCGCTCTTCCGCCCCACCTCTGAACAGCACCCCGTGGGGGAGGATGATGGCCATTACGCCTTCATCCTTCAGGTAGTGGAAACCGTGCAACAGGAAGGCAAAGTCCGCGGCCGACTTGGGCGCCAGCCCATAGTTCTTGAACCGCACATCGTCGCCCATCGCCTCAGTCGGATCCCAGCGCAAACTGAAGGGCGGGTTGGCCACAAATGGCATCGAAGGAAGGCTTCTTTGCAGGATTCAATTCGCGCAGGATGTCCCAGTCATTGGAAAGCGTATCGCCGTGGTAGATCTCGAATTCAGTGTCCTTCACGCCATGCAACAGCATGTTCATGCGCGCGAGGTTGTAGGTGGTGATGTTCTTTTCCTGCCCGTAGATTCTGCCGATGCCGTGCGGCCCCATGCGCTTGCGCACGTTCAGCAGCAGCGAGCCGGAGCCGCACGCGAAGTCGAGGCGCAGATCACCCGGTCTCTCTGGAGCGAATATTCGCCAAACCGGAAGCCGCCGGCAGAGCCAGCTCGTGGTGTTGTTGAAAGGTGCGTAGGCATTGTGCGGACAGAGCTCTGACGGGTGGCGTCAGCTCTGCCTGCCACTATTTTCACCTTGGTCGATAATTAGCACAACAGAATATGTGGCCAGCCGGCAACAAGCCGGCCAGCAATCTATTGCTTACCCACAAACCGACGAACAGTCGTCATATGACGACTGTTCGGTCCACAGCCTTGGCCGCAGTCTCCGCCGCATTCGAGAATTCGACGGGAACTGAGCGTGATGGCAAGAATGATCGGGCACAGGCAGGCTGTTCTTTCGCCTTCGATTCCGGGAATGGCTTCCACGAATTCGGCTTTGCGGTGGAAGCTGCGTTCTCAAGTGAGCCGGCTTGCACTGCGATCCGCTGTTGGCGTTGCCGCAGCTGCGGGCGCGACCCTGCTGGCACCGGGACAGGCCTGGTCGGCTTGCTTCGTTGTTGGCGCCACGATCCAATGCGACAATACCACCACCATCGACACGACGTATCCTGATAACCCGCCCAATGACCGAGCTTACTCTGGTGCCATCGCAACACCGATCATCCTCAACATCGATGCAGGAACGACGGTAAGCGGCAAGGGCCTCGCAGTTTCCAACACTGGCGCCGGTGGTCTCAACGTCACCAACAATGGCACGATCAGCATTGATGCCGGCAACATGCCAACAGCTGGCGGCACCGCGGCGCTCTCGCTCTCGGCAGCCGGCGGCGTGATCACCTACACGGGTGGGAGCATCATCAACAACGGCACCGGCAATGCCTTCGATGCGGCGCAGACGGGAGGTGCCGGTTCGGTCGACATCAACATCGCCGCAGGTGTCTCTGCGGCAACAGGCGAAGGCATCACCGTCCGCGACGTAGCGACCAGCACCGGCGTTTCGGTCAAGACCAACAATGTCAGCGCGCTGGCGTTTGGCAAGGACGCGATCGATGCGCAGAGCCAGTCGCTGACCGGCAACATCGCGGTGACCGCCAATGGCGACCTTCAGGCGGGTAACGCCGGTTTGGTGGCGGTGATCGTTCCAGGTGCGGCAACCGGCAATATCGAGGTGACCACCAATGGGTCGATTGACGCCCGGTTCGGCATCGACGCCGAGAATCTCGGCACGGGCAGGACGACGGTGGTCGCAGGGGGTCCAATTGCCGCGACCACCGGCAACGGCATCTTTGCCGCATCGGTCGGCAGCCATGTAATAGTGGCAGCGCGCGATGTCACCGCCACCGGCAACACGGCGATCGTCGCCTGGCACGCCGGAGCTGGCGCGGGCGCGGTTGACATGAGCGCGAACAATGTCTCCGGCACGACGGGCATCGTGGCCACCAACAATGGCACGGGCACGGTCGGCGTCACTGCCACCGGCACGATCACCGGCACCCTCGCCGAGGGTATTGTGGCGACCGGCAACAATGCAGTGAGCGTAAGCGTCCTCGAGGCAGTGACCGGGGCGACCAACGGCCTGACCCTGATCGGCGGGACCGGCGGCGGCGGCGACATCTCGGTGACCGGCGTCGGGGGCTTCGTCGGCGGGACCGGCGACGCGGCGAACATCCTCAACAACGGCGCCGGCACCCTCACCGTCGACATTGCGGGCGCGAGCAACTCCACCGGCGGCCATGGCATTTACGTTCGCGATACAGCGCTTGGCGGCGACATTGGCGTCACCACGGGTGCTGTGACCGCACTGGCGCTCGGCAAAGATGCGATCGATGCGCAGAGCCAGTCGCTGACCGGCAACATCGCGGTGACCGCCAATGGCGACCTTCAGGCGGGTAACGCCGGTTTGGTGGCGGTGATCGTTCCAGGTGCGGCAACCGGCAATATCGAGG